>NZ_JRMK01000027.1:0-38960 GCF_000972925.1 Mycobacterium sp. UM_Kg1
TCACGCGAGTAGGGCTCGCGGGTGAACGGGTCATGGACGAAGAAGTTCAGGTTCAGCGTCTTGGCGGCCCGGAACGGGTCGATGCGGGCCGTCTCCGGGTCGGGCAGCAGCAGCATGTCCGATTCGTGGATGGACTGGAATCCACGGATCGAGGACCCGTCGAAGGCCAGCCCGTCCTCGAAGACACTCTCGTCGAGCGCAGACGCCGGGATCGAAAAGTGCTGCATGACCCCCGGCAGGTCGCAGAATCGAATGTCGACGTACTCGACCGACTCGTCGGCGACGAGCTTGAAAATATCGGCGGCCATGTGGGTCTCCTTCGGGTGCAGGCAGCCAAACCATAAGCAGCACACATTTCCTGGACATCATCCAGTTATTGCGACGGCGTTACGCAACCTTCACGACAGCATCACACCCAGCGAACTAGCACGTTTGCTGGGTGGGGGTATATCGTTGCGGTGCCTGTCGAGATTTTTCAGGCAGAACGCCGTTCAACGTCGCACGGATCAATCCCCTAGACCGCTTGTCCCTATGGGTGAGCGGGCTGGGCCGTGCGAAGGGTCAGGTGAAATGGCACCCAGTCGGGTGGGGCTCTACAACCCCGCGTTCGAACATGACGCGTGTGGGGTTGCCATGGTGGTGGACATCCATGGCCGGCGCAGTCGCGACATCGTGGACAAGTCGATCACGGCGCTGCTCAACCTGGAGCATCGAGGTGCTGCCGGAGCCGAACCGAACAGTGGTGACGGGGCCGGCATCCTCATCCAGATTCCCGACCGGTTCTTTCGTGCGGTAACCGACTTCGAACTGCCGCCCGAGGGCAGCTACGCAACCGGGATCGCCTTCTTGCCGCAGTCGGCCAAGGAGTCCGCGGCAGCCTGCGTCGGCTTGGAGAAGATCGTCGAGGCCGAGGGCCTCCAGGTGCTCGGCTGGCGCGAGGTTCCGATCGACGACTCGTCGCTGGGCGCCCTGGCCCGTGACGCGATGCCGGGTTTCCGTCAGCTGTTCATCGGCGGAGCGTCCGGGATGGCTCTGGAGCGCCGCGCCTATGTGGTGCGCAAGCGCGCCGAGCACGAGCTGGGCAGCAAGGGCCCCGGGCAGGACGGTCCGGGACGTGAATCCGTGTACTTCCCAAGCCTTTCCGGTCGCACGATCGTCTACAAGGGCATGTTGACCACGCCGCAGCTCAAGGCGTTCTATCTCGATCTGGCCGATGAGCGCATGGAAAGCGCGTTGGGCCTCGTGCATTCGCGGTTCTCCACCAACACCTTCCCGTCGTGGCCGCTGGCGCATCCGTTCCGCCGCATCGCGCACAACGGCGAGATCAACACCGTGACCGGCAACGAGAACTGGATGCGGGCCCGGGAGGCGCTGATCCGCACCGATGTCTTCGGCGCCGACGGCGACCACCGCAGTGCTGACAAACTGTTCCCGATCTGCACCCCGGGGGCGTCCGACACAGCCCGCTTCGACGAGGTACTCGAGCTGCTGCACCTGGGCGGCCGCAGCCTGCCGCACGCGGTGCTGATGATGATCCCGGAGGCCTGGGAACGGCACGAAAGCATGGACGGCCCGACCCGGGCGTTCTACGAGTACCACGACTCGCTGATGGAGCCGTGGGACGGCCCCGCGTCGATGACCTTCACCGATGGAACCGTGGTGGGGGCGGTGTTGGACCGCAACGGCCTGCGGCCGTCCCGGATCTGGGTCACCGATGACGGGCTGGTCGTGATGGCCTCCGAGGCCGGGGTGCTCGACCTGGACCCCGCCACCGTCGTCGAGCGCCAGCGGTTGCAGCCCGGCCGGATGTTCTTGGTGGACACCGCCGCCGGGCGGATCATCTCCGACCAGGAGATCAAGTCGACGCTGGCCGCCGAGCGCCCTTACCAGCAGTGGATCGACGAGTGCCTGATCGGGATCGACGAGCTTCCCGCCGGTGACGCGCCCCGGATGGAGCATCACCGGGTTTTGCTGCGCCAGCAGATGTTCGGTTACACCAACGAAGAGCTCAACCTGGTGCTCGCACCGATGGCACGCACCGGCGCGGAGCCGATCGGATCGATGGGCACCGACACCCCGGTGGCCGCGCTGTCGGCTCGTCCGCGCCTGCTGTTCGACTACTTCCAGCAGCTGTTCGCCCAGGTGACCAACCCGCCGTTGGATGCCATCCGCGAAGAGGTGATCACCAGCCTGCAAGGTGCGCTCGGGCCGGAGGGCGACCTGCTCAACACCGGCGAACCCACGTGGCGTCAGGTGGTGCTGTCCCAGCCGATCTTGAGCAACGCCGACCTGGCGAAGCTGTTGAAGTTGCAGCCGGACCAGCGGATCGGCTCTCGGGGGCCGCACGGCCTGTCCACCGCGGTCATCAGGTGTCTGTACCCGCCCGCCGCCGGCGGGGCCGGCCTGCGCACGGCGCTGCGGCAGGTGTGCGAGCGTGCGTCGGCGGCCATCGCCGAAGGCGCCAGCTTCCTGGTGATCTCCGACCGGGAGTCCGACGAGACCCTGGCTCCCATCCCGTCGCTGTTGGCCACCGCCGCGATACACCACCATCTGGTCGCCGAGCGCACCCGTACCAAGGTGGGCCTGATCGTGGAGGCCGGTGACGCCCGCGAGGTGCATCACATGGCGGCGCTGATCGGGTTCGGCGCTGCAGCCATCAACCCGTACCTGGCATTCGAGTCCGTCGAGGACATGCTCGACCGGGGCCTCATCGAGGGTCTGGACCGGGAAAAGGCACTGGCCAACTACGCCAAGGCGGCGGCCAAGGGAGTGCTGAAGGTGATGTCCAAGATGGGCATCTCGACGCGGGCCTCCTACACCGGCGCCCAGTTGTTCCAGCCGATCGGTATCTCCCAGGACGTGCTCGACGAGTACTTCACCGGGTTGTACTGCCCGATCGGTGGCATCACGCTCGACGACATCGCCGCCGATGTCGCGGTCCGGCACGAGTTGGCCTACCTCGACCGTCCGGAAGAACGGGCGCACCGGGAGCTGCCGGTCGGCGGCGAATACCAATGGCGCCGCGAGGGCGAATACCACCTGTTCAACCCGGAGACGGTGTTCAAACTGCAGCACTCCACCCGCACCGGGCAGTACGAGGTGTTCAAGGAATACACCAAGCTGGTCGACGACCAGAGCGAGCGGCTGGCGACCCTGCGCGGCCTGCTGCGCTTCAAAGCCGGCCAGCGTCCGCCTGTTCCGATCGACGAGGTCGAGCCGGCCACCGAGATCGTCAAGCGGTTCGCCACGGGCGCGATGAGCTACGGATCGATCTCAGCCGAGGCGCACGAGACACTGGCGATCGCAATGAACCGCATCGGCGGGCGGTCCAACTGTGGCGAGGGCGGCGAGCACTCCGACCGCTTCCTGCCCGACGCAGACGGTTCCTGGCGGCGCAGCGCGATCAAGCAGGTCGCCTCGGGCCGATTCGGCGTGACCAGCGACTACCTGGTCAACTGCACCGATCTCCAGATCAAGATCGCGCAAGGGGCCAAACCCGGTGAGGGCGGCCAGCTTCCGGGTAACAAGGTGTATCCGTGGGTTGCCGAGGTCCGCCATGCCACGCCTGGTGTCGGACTGATCTCGCCACCCCCGCACCACGACATCTACTCCATCGAAGATCTCAAGCAGCTGATCCACGACCTGAAGAACGCCAACCCCGAGGCGCGTATTCACGTGAAGCTGGTCGCCGAGAACGGTGTCGGCACGGTGGCGGCCGGGGTCTCCAAAGCCCACGCAGACGTGGTCTTGATCTCCGGGCACGACGGAGGTACCGGTGCGGCACCGCTCACCTCGCTCAAGCACGCCGGTGCGCCGTGGGAGCTCGGGCTGGCAGAAACCCAGCAGACATTGCTGCTCAACGGCCTTCGGGATCGCATCGTGGTCCAGGTGGACGGCCAGCTCAAGACCGGCCGCGACGTGGTGATCGCCGCGCTGCTGGGTGCCGAGGAATTCGGTTTCGCCACCGCGCCTTTGGTGGTGTCGGGCTGCATCATGATGCGGGTCTGCCACCTGGACACCTGCCCCGTCGGGGTGGCAACCCAGAACCCGGAGCTGCGCCGGCGGTTCACCGGCCAGCCCGAGTTCGTCGAGAACTTCTTCTGGTTCATCGCCGAAGAGGTTCGCGAGTATCTGGCCGCGCTGGGATTCCGCAGCATCAACGAGGCCGTCGGCCAGGTGGAGGCGCTGGACACCACTTTGGCGCGGGCGCACTGGAAGGCCCACAAGCTGGACCTCGCACCGGTTCTGTACCAGCCGGACTCGGCGTTCATGAACCAGGACCTGTACTGCACTTCGGCTCAGGACCATGGACTGGACAAGGCCTTGGACCAGCAGCTGATCGTCATGAGCCGCGAGGCTCTCGATTCCGGCACCCGGGTCGAGTTCACCAGTGATATCTCCAACGTCAATCGGACGGTCGGCACCATGCTCGGCTACGAGGTGACGAAGGCCTACGGTGCCCAGGGTCTGCCTCCGGACACCATCAACATCACCTTCACCGGTTCGGCCGGGAACAGCTTCGGCGCGTTCCTTCCGCCCGGCATCACCCTGCGGGTCTTCGGTGACGCCAACGACTATGTCGGCAAGGGTCTGTCCGGCGGCCGGATCGTGGTCCGGCCCCCGCTGGACTCGCCCGAGGGTTACGCCGCGGAGGACAACATCATCGGCGGCAACGTGATTCTGTTCGGTGCCACTTCCGGTGAACTGTTCCTGCGCGGCGTGGTCGGCGAGCGGTTCGCGGTCCGCAACTCCGGTGCGGTGGCGGTGGTCGAGGGCGTCGGCGACCATGGCTGTGAGTACATGACCGGAGGCAAGGTTGTGGTGCTGGGCAAAACCGGCCGCAACTTCGCCGCCGGGATGTCCGGAGGAGTGGCCTATGTCTACGACCCGGACCGCGAACTGGGTGGCCGCCTGAACACCGAGATGGTGGACCTCGACACGTTCGACGATTTCGACGCCGAAGATGTTGAGTGGCTGCGTTCGGCGCTGAACGCGCATGCCACGGCTACCGACTCGGTCCCGGCACAGACGATCCTGGCCGACTGGGCCAACCGTCGACGGGACTTCGTCAAAGTGATGCCGCGCGACTACCGGCGGGTGCTCGCCGCGGTCGCCGAGGCGAAAGCCAGCGGCACAGATCCCGAGGAGGCGATTATGGCGGCGGCTCATGGCTGACCCGAGAGGATTTCTGAACAACACCCAGCGCATCCTGCCGTTGCGCCGGCCTGTCTCCGAGCGGTTGCAGGACTGGAACGAGGTGTACCAGGACTTCGCCGAAGACACGGTGCGGCAGCAGGCCGGACGCTGCATGGATTGTGGTATTCCGTTCTGCCACAACGGATGTCCCCTGGGAAACCTGATCCCGGAGTGGAACGACCTGGTGCGCACGGGTCGGTGGCGGGAGGCCTTCGACAGGCTGCACGCCACCAACAACTTCCCGGATTTCACGGGTCGCCTGTGTCCCGCGCCGTGTGAGCCAGCTTGTGTGCTGGGCATCAACCAGCCGCCGGTGACCATCAAGCAGGTCGAGTACGAGATCATCGAACGCGGCTTCCGGGAGGGCTGGGTGGAGCCGATTCGGCCGTCGGTCCGTACCGGAAAGTCGGTTGCGGTGGTGGGCTCCGGGCCGGCGGGGCTGGCCGCGGCCCAGCAACTCACGCGCGGCGGCCACGATGTGACGGTTTTCGAGCGCGACGACCGCATCGGCGGTCTGCTGCGTTACGGCATCCCGGAATTCAAGATGGAGAAGCGCATCCTGGACCGGCGTCTGGAGCAGATGGCCGGCGAGGGAACGACATTCAAGACAGGTGTGAATGTCGGTGTGGATCTGACCGTCGAGCAGCTGCGTGCCGATTTCGACGCCGTGGTGCTGGCCGGCGGCGCCACCGCCTGGCGGGACCTGCCCATCCCGGGCCGGGAGCTCGACGGCATCCATCAGGCGATGGAATACCTGCCTTGGGCCAACCGCGTTCAGGCCGGTGACCTGACCGAGCCGCCGATCACCGCCGAGGGCAAGAAGGTGATCATCATCGGCGGCGGCGACACCGGGGCCGACTGTCTGGGGACCGCGCACCGCCAGGGCGGGACCTGCGTGCACCAGTTCGAGATCATGCCTCGCCCCCCGGAGATCCGGGACCCCTCCACTCCGTGGCCGACCTACCCGCTGATCATGCGGACCACCTCGGCGCACGAGGAGGGCGGGGAGCGCGTGTTCTCGGTCAACACCGAGGCATTCCTCGGGCGCGACGGTCGCGTGACGGGTTTGCGGGCCCACGAGGTGCGGCGCCGCAACGGCGGGTTCGAGAAGGTGGAGGGCACCGACTTCGAACTCGAAGCCGACCTGGTGCTGCTTGCCATGGGCTTCGTCGGGCCGGAGCGCTCCCCGCTGCTGGCCGATCTGGGAGTCGAGTTCACCGAACGCGGCAACGTGGCCCGCAATGAGGAGTTCGCCACCGGGGTGCCTGGTGTGTACGTCGCCGGTGACATGGGCCGCGGCCAGTCGCTGATCGTCTGGGCCATCGCCGAAGGACGGGCTGCCGCAGCATCGGTGGACCGCTACTTGATGGGCCGGACGGCCTTGCCGGCCCCCATCACGGCCACCGCGGCGCCGATTCGCTGAATCGGCGCCGCGGCGTCAGCCGGCGGTGGCGCGCCGCGGTGCGAGAAGCAGCCGGGCCGCCAGGTCGAGCAGGTAGCCCAGAACGCCGATGACGGCGATCACCGCGACCACCGACGCGTAGTCGAGCTGATCGCGGGCGTTGAGGATCTGGTACCCCAGGCCGGACCGCACGCCGAGCATCTCGGCCGGCACCAGCACCACCCAGGCGATGCCCAGGGCCAGCCGCAGACCGTTCTGTACCTGCACGCGGACCCCCGGCAACACCACTGCGGTCAACTGCTCGAACCGGCTGGCGTGCAGCGACTGCGCGACGTGCAGGTAACCCGGGTCGATGGCGTGCACGCCGGCGACTGTCCCCAACAGCACCGGCCAGACCGCCGCCGCGGCGATCAGGAAGATCACCGGCTGGCTGCCGATACCGAACACCGCCACGGTGATCGGCGTCCACGACAGGGGAGAGATCATCCGCAGGAACGCCACCAGGGGGCTTGCCGCGCGCTCGGCGGTGCGGCTCAGTCCGATGAGCAGGCCCGCCGGGATACCGACCAGTGCCGCGATCAGCAGGCCGATCACCAGCCGGTAGAGGCTCACGGCGGTGTCGGGCACCAGCACACCCCGGCCGAGCAGGTCTCCCAGCGCCGCCAGGACGTGCTGGGGCGCGGTCTGGCGCAGCAGTGATTGTGGGGTGCACAACGCGGATGTCGCCGCCCACCACAGCGTGATCGCGACGCCAACGCTGGCGACCGGCGGCCAGAACCTCTGCCACCACCGCGACCGTCCGCCGGCGTCGGAGGAGGCCGGCTCCGGGCGGTCGCTGCGCTGCACTGCATTGCTCGTCATGAGGTGGCCACCTGTTCTACTCGATGCAGTGATTCGGGCAGTCCGAACGCGGCCGGCCCGCCGCGTCGCGCCAGCGCGTCCCGGACGAACTGGTCGTCGACGAGGTCGTCGTGCACCCGGGCCGGATCCAGCCGATCCAGGAAACGCCGATCGCCGTCGATGAGCGTCTCGCCCATGGCCTCCACCAGGCGGTGGGTGAAGCTGGGGAAGGGAAACGGGGTGTAGCCCAGCCGCTGCGGTTGCCAGTCGGGGTGGATCAGCGGATACGGCGGAGGGGGGTAGGTCAGGGCCAGCTGCACCGCCGGCACAGGTTGCGGTAGGTAGCGCCCGCCGCCCAGGGCCTTGGCTGCGCCGGCCCGGTCGGAGTTCAGCAGCAGCTGCGCGCCGACGACGGCATCGGTCACCTGCGCAACAGCGTTGGGCCGCTGGGCGATCACGTCCTCACGGGTGATCAGCGCGCAGCAGGCGTGATCACGCCAGACGTCGCCGAGAAAGGTGTGGATACGGCCGATCTTCTTGATCGAGGCGACCGCGTTGAACGGATCTGCGACCACGTAGCCGCCGATCGAACGGTTGGCCAGTGCGGGCACCATGTCCGACGGGCTCATCACGATCAACTCGACGGTGCGTGCGGCCCGAGAAGCGCTGCGCCGCAACACTGGGCGAAGTCCGTGTGCGCGTAGCAGCTGCTGCACAACGATGTTGTGAATGGACCACCAGAACGGGATGGCCACCTGGGTGCCGGCCAGGTCGCTCAGGTCTTCGATGTCGGGTGCCACGGTCAGCGCCGAGCCGTTGGTGTGATTCCAGCCCAGGACCCGCACGCCGCCGCCCAGGGCGTAGCGCAGTTGCACGGCCATCGGCATCAGCAGGTGGACCACGTCCACCCTGCCGGTGACGAACGCCTCGGCCAGTGCTGCCCAGCTGCGGAACAGCACCGGTTTGGCGGAACTGACCACCCCGGCCGGATACAACGCGGCGCTGTGCGCCAGCAGCAGGGGGGCCGCGTCGGTGATCGGCAGGTAACCGATGCGCAGCGGACCACCGGTGTCGGACGCGCGCGCGGCGGTGGCGCTGCGGGCCAGATCGCCGATCCCGAGGAGGCCGCCGGCCGCTGCGGCCGAGGCGGCGCCGAGCAGCAGACGCCGGCGTGTCAACGCTGTCACGACCGCACTCCACCGGCGACGGTGCTGCGGTCGGCGTCGTAGCGCGCCAGAATCTCCTGGCGCACAACGCTCAGTCGGTCTGGGGTGCCGGTGCCGAGCGTCCATTCGTCGCGCAGCTGTCCATCGGCGCCCAGCAGCACGATTCGCTCGGCCAGCCGCAGCGCCTCATCGACATCGTGGGTGACCAGTACCACGGTCACGCGCAGTTCGGCGGCCAGCTGGCCCAGCCAGCCCTGCAGGTCGGTGCGGGTGGTCGGGTCCAGTGCACTGAACGGCTCGTCGAGCAGCAGCAGCCGCGGATTGGTGGCAACCGCGCGCAGGATGGCCACCCGCTGCGCCTGCCCTCCGGAAAGCTGATCGGGATAGCGATCGGCCAGCTGGTCGACGCCGAAGCGCGCCATCAACTCCGCGGCGCGCGCCTGGTCGAACTCCGCCCGGTGCGCGGCGAAGCGCCGAGCGTAGGTGACGTTGTCGGCGACGCGCAGCCAGGGCATCAGGAGCGGTCGCTGGAATACGACACCCGTGCGCGGCCGGTTGCCGTCGGAATTCCAGGTGACGGTGCCGCCGTCCAGCGTCTCGAGGCCGGCCAGTATCCGCAGCAGCGTCGACTTGCCGCTGCCGCTGGCGCCCAGGACGGCGACGAACTCTCCGTCACCTACCGAGAAGTCGATATTGCGCAGTACTGCGACGGAACCGAATCGCTTGCTGCCCTGGGTTACTCGAACCGACTCAGTTCCCACCGCAGTTGTCCTTCCGAGGGCGATTGGATGGGGAGAAAAGCCGCTTCCCGAAAGCGCCGGTTGGCTGCGCTGCGGCTTGCATAGCCGGCGCCACCGGCCAAGGTCGATTCCAGCCGGGTGGCGTTGACCGCGGTGGTCGCGGCGTCCAGGCGCAGCCGGATGATGTCGGCCAGGTCCGCGTCGGGCGATCGGCCGGCCAGCGTGTACAGCGTGGCACGCAGCTGGTGGAGCTGCTGGCCGAGCTCGGTGCGTTCGAGGGAAAACAGTTGTGCCAGTTTGCCTCGGCTCTGGTGCGCACCGTCTAGCGCGGCGCCGGCCACTCCGACGCAGAATGCGGTCTGCAACAACAGAAAAACCGGCCGAATTGTGCTGACGAAGCCCGCCATGTCCCAGGTCAGAATCTGCTCGGGCCGCACGGCAACGTCGTCGAGGTGCAGGGATGTGGAGGCCGTGGCGCCCAAGGCCATCAAGGTGGGTGCCGGATTGACCGTGATACCGGGAGTATCCGCATCGACGAGCGCGACGAGGGTGGCTCCATCGGGCCGACGTGCCGGCAGCACGATCAGGGAATCGTCGAAGACGTTGGAGGCCCAGTGAATCGGCCCGGAGATTCGCAGGTCGTCGTCGGCACCGTCGGCGATCAGCGGCACAGGGCCCAGTCCGGCGACTTGTTTGAGTCCGGCGGCCATCGCCGTCACTCCCGGTCGGTCGCCGTTGCTCAACTCGACCAGGCGGCCCGCGCGCGCCGGAGCCGGAGCGTGGGCCAAGTAGGTGACCGCCATGGTGTGCGCCCATAACGAGAATCCGACCGCCAGACTCGCCGCCGCGGTGCGTTCGATGGTCGAAACCAACTCGGGCAGACCGTCGTCGCGCAGCGCCGCGGCGAAGAAGCCTGCCGAGCCGAACCGGGCCAGGTCGGCGCGGACGTCGAATTCTCCGGCGTCGAGTCCCTCGGCGCGCTCTGCCACGGTCGCGGTGAGATCGGCCAGCGCGGTGGGCACATGACGCACCGGTGTGCTCACCGCGGTCCGCCTTCGAGGCGGTAGAGCCGGTCGATGGGGGGGGTCACGGCCTCACGGGCGCGGCGGACGGCGGCCTCGTCGGGGGCGTCGTAGAAGCACAGGCACTTGTCCATGTCTTCGCGCACGTAGGTGCGCAAGAAGGTCACCTCCGGGACATCGGCGTACTTGGGTGCCTTCGCCTTCTTGCGGGCAAGGTAGGTGTCCATGTCCAGATCCGCGGGCAGGTCCCATTCGACGAGGTAACCGGCGGCGGGGCGGATGGCCTTGAGCTGCGCGAGGTCGGCGCCGACCAACCGTACCGGGTGGGGGCCACTGACCTCGGCCGCCGACAACGTCGCCGCGTCGACCGATGGGGCCTGACAGGTGCCGAATTCGGTGATGGCGAAGACCCGTCCGGCCGCACCGGTCACCTGGGCCTCGATCAGCTCACCGCCGTCCCGCTGGACGAGGCTGTCGAGTTCCTTTATCGCACGGTCGGCTTCGGCGCGGTCGTGACGCAGCGGGGCGATCTCGTAGAGGTACAGAGTCATGGGGTGTCCTTTCGCCGTCGATCGCCATGACGGTGCCAGTGATAGACAGCCCTGTCTATTGAAGATGCTGGGTTAGTCTGCTGCCATGACGGGCATGACCGGATCCCGGCGCGGGGACGCCATCGGCGCCGCGCGCGGCACGTCTGCGGCTCAGCGGCTTCTCGACACTGCAACGGAACTCTTTGCCGCACAGGATATTCGGGAAGTCGGCATTGACCGAATCCTGGCGGAGGCAGGGGTGGCGAAAGCCAGCCTCTACAACCTCTACGGCTCGAAGGACGCACTGGTGCTGGCGTATCTCAATGCTTTGGATCAGGCTGATCGCAAGCGATACGACCGCGCTGCGGCGCGGTTGCGCGATCCGGTCGAGCAGATCGTGCTGTTCTTCGATCTGGCTGCGGTAGCGGCCAGAAGGCGCCGCTACCGCGGATGCCTCTACGTCAACGCCGCGGGGGCCTACGCGGGCGTTGACCTCGAGCCGGTGGTGGCCCACCGCCGTTGGATGCGCGAGACGCTGGCGGGGGTACTCACCGAAGCCGGGGTCGGGGAACCGGAGCAGCGGGCCGGTGAGGTGCAGCTGCTCTATGACGGTGCGCTGGTCGGCTCCAAGGTCGAGCGGTCGGTTGCGCCGATCATGCGGGCGCGCCGACTGGCCCTGCAGCTTCTCGGCCACTGAATCCCATGAGTCACTTTTTCAACTTCTGCCCCAACGACCGGCGCGTCGCAAGATGTTTGCCGTGAGGCGGGTGTCTAATGGACAGCTATGTGATCCACGTTAACAGAGTGTTAACATGGTTCGCATTGATTCCAATCTGGTCCGATCCGGGGCGGGGGACAGCGCCGTGTACACAAACCCGATATACCGATACCGGATGGGCCGTATGGCCTGGTCACTGCTGCGACATCCGCGGAGAAGCCGTGAGTTCCCGGCCAAGCACGAGCGCCTGATCACCGCCGACGAACTCGTCCGCTTCGCCACGTAGGCTGCGCTGCGAACGGGGGGTTCGAAGCTTCAGCGGCCGGCGCAGGGGTTTGCTGGACGTGATCATTTCGCAACCGAAGCCAACAACCCGGAATCTCGGATCGCTTCGGCCATCGGTTCCAGCACCGCAGGGTCATGGGGCGTCGGCAGGTAGATGATCGCCAGGTCGAGTCCCACCGCGCCCAGGGCGGCGGCCTCGTCGAGCACCCGGCTGTAGTCCAGGTCTGGCTGCAACCGGACGTGCGCCGACAGCAGGTGGTCCGGTTCGCGGCCGATGTCGGCACAGTGGGCGGCCAGCACCTCGCGCTTTCGGGCGAACTCGGCGGGCGTGCCACCGACGAAATTCCAATGCTGCGCATAACGCGCCGCGATCTTCAGGGTGCGCTGCTCGCCGTTGCCGCCGATGCAGATCGGTGGATGGGGGCGCTGCGGACCTTTGGGCTCGTTGCGGGCGTCGGTGAGCTGGTAGTAGGTACCGGAGAACGTGGTGGTCGGTGCGTTCAACAAACCGACGAGAACCTGGCAGGCCTCCTCGAACCGGTCGAAGCGCTCGCCGATACTGCCCAACTCGATCCCATAGGCGCCGGATTCCTCCTCATTCCAGCCCGCGCCGATACCGAGCTCGAGCCGGCCGGCGGAAATGATGTCGAGGGCCGAGGCCATGTTGGCCAGCACGGCGGGATGGCGGTAGTGCACACCGGTCACCAGGGTTCCCAGGCGCAGCCGCGTGGTGGCCTGCGCCAGGGCCGTCAGGGTGGTCCAGCCTTCCAGGCACGGACCGGTCGGGTCGGAGAAGATCGGGTAGAAGTGGTCGAAGGTCCAACCGGACTCGTAGACGTCGATATCGTCCGCGGCTCGCCAGACGGCCAGCATGTCGGCCCAGGTGGTGTTTTGGGGCGAGGTCTTGAACGCAAAGCGCATCTCGCCGAGCCTAGCGGTGTCGCTGGTCTTGGGGGCCGGGCGCGGTCAGCACACGGTGTTTCTTCGCCGCGGCGCGCAGCCGCCTTCCGGCGAAGTAGGCTCAGCCGGTGGTTATGAGTCTGGACATCGACACCAAGGTGACCTTGCTGTCGGCCGGTCTGATCTTTCTCCTGGCGCTGGGCCTGGGGGTCTGGAAGTACCAGCAGATCGCCGCCTCAGAGGATGGTCATGCGCACGTATACGTCGACATCGCGCACCGGGCGGCGCTGATGTATTCCTTTGCCGCCTTGCTGGTGGCGGTCTTCGTCGAACTGAGCGGTTGGCCGACCTGGGTCAACATGACCGCGGCGATGGTGATGGTGACCTTCTTTGTCGCCGCCATCGGCAGCTACATGCTGCACGGCGTATTGCGCGACACCACAAATCAATTCAGGTCGGGCAGTTGGCAGCTGCGCCTGGGGATGGTGCTGCTCATCGTCGGCGAGATAGGCGGATTCTCGGTGTTGCTGGCCGGTTTCGGCGCGTCCCAGTTCTAAGCGGAGCTCAGTACGTCGGGCCGTAGATGCTGTTGACCCAGACGTGGGTCAGTGTGTCGACCACCTGGTCGTGCGGCACCGACGGCTCCTCGGCCAACAACGCGGCCATCATGGTGCGTTCGTTCATCTGGTTCAGTGACGTGGCAAGGTCCATGGCGTCGATGGTCGCCGGTGCGGCGCCGCGATCACGTTCGGCGGTGATCATCGCAGCGGTCTGCTGGATCCACTTCTGCATGAAGCCGTTCCACATGGCCCGGAACTCCGGGCTGGTGGCCAGCGCCTCGGTGCCGGCGCGAGCTATCGCCCGGTGCGAGGTGAATGCGAGGAAGAAGGCCTTGATGCCGCTGCGCCAGATCCGGCGCGGGTCGCTGGGCAGACGTTGCACCGCCCCCTCGAACTCCGAGTCGGCGGCGGCGATGAGCGGCTCCAGCAGGGAGAGCAGCACGGCGTCCTTCGACTTGAAATAGAAGTAAAAGGTCGGCCGCGAGATGCCTGCGCCCCTGGCCAGGTCGTCCACCGAGATTTCGGCGAGTGCGCGCTGTTCCAGCAGCCGTTCGGCGGTGGCCAGGATCGCCTGTTCGCGATCGTCGCCGGACGGCCGGGTCCCGCGACGTCCGTGACGGGTCGCATGGGGGCTGGCCATGGCGGCTACTTTACACCACGTCGACTTAATCAACAGAGTGTTGACCATCTCAACGCACCGTTGATAACGTGGCGTCATGACTGAACACCTCGATGTTGTGATCATCGGCGCGGGGATCTCCGGCATCAGCGCTGCCTGGCACCTGCAGGATCGTTGCCCGAACAAGAGCTACGCCATCCTGGAAGGCCGGGACAACCTCGGCGGTACCTGGGATCTGTTCAAGTACCCGGGCATTCGCTCGGATTCGGACATGTTCACCCTGGGCTTCCGGTTCAAGCCGTGGCGCTCGGCGCAGGGGATCGCCCAGGGCCCCGACATTTGGAACTACATCAACGAGGCCGCTGTCGAGAACGGCATCGACAAGAAGATCCGTTATCGGCACCGGGTGGTAGCGGCCGACTGGTCTGACGCCGACAACCAGTGGACGATCACCGTCGACAACGACGGCAAGCAGGAGCAGATCACCGCATCGTTCGTGTTCGCCTGCAGCGGCTACTACAACTACGACGAGGGCTACTCGCCGGAGTTCCCGGGCTCCGCGGACTTTGCCGGAACCATCGTGCACCCGCAGCACTGGCCGGAGGACCTGGACTACACCGGCAAGAAGATCGTGGTGATCGGCAGCGGCGCCACCGCGGTGACCCTGATCCCCGCGCTGGTCAACTCCGGCGCCGGGCACGTGACCATGTTGCAGCGCTCGCCCACCTACATCGGCGCGCTCCCGCTGGTCGACCCGATCGCGGAGAAGGCCAACCGCTACCTGCCGGACAAGGCGGCGCACTTCGTCAACCGGTGGAAGGCGATCGGCTTCAGCACCGTGCAGTACCAGCTGGCGCGGAAGTTCCCGAAATTCATGCGGAACACGCTGATGACCATGGCCAAGCGCCGGCTGCCGGAAGGCTTTGACGTGCAGAAGCACTTCGGGCCGCGGTACAACCCGTGGGACGAGCGGCTGTGCCTGGCGCCCGACGGCGACCTGTTCAAGGCCATCCGCCGCGGTCAGGCGGATGTCGTCACCGACACGATCGACACGTTCACCAAGACCGGGATCCGGCTGAACTCCGGCCAAGAACTCGACGCCGACATCATCATCACCGCGACGGGCCTGAACATGCAGCTGCTGGGCGGTGCGACGCTGCTGCGCAACGGCGAGCCGATCGATCTGCCCAAGACGATGACCTACAAGGGCCTGATGTTCTCCGGGGTTCCCAATGCGGCGGTCACCTTTGGCTACACCAACGCGTCGTGGACGCTCAAGGCCGACCTGGTCTCGGAGTTTGTCTGCCGCGTGCTCAACTACATGGACGACAAGGGTTTCGACAAGGTCGAGCCGCAGCACCCCGGTGCCGCGGTGAAGGAAGAACCGTTCATGGACTTCAGTCCCGGCTACTTCCGCCGCGCGATGGCCGAGCTGCCGCGGTCCGGTTCGGAAGCGCCCTGGCGGCTGAAGCAGAACTATCTGTTGGACCTGCGGCTGATCCGGTACGGCAAGGTGGACGAGAAGTCGCTGAAGTTCAGCAAGCACCGGGCGACGGTGAGCGCCTAGCCTGCTAGCCGTTCTCCGGCCAATAGAAGGAATCCGGGTGGGGTCGGGCGCCGAACAGGGCGGTCCCGATCCGCACCTCGGTGGCGCCCTCGGCGATCGCCAGGGGAAAGTCGCCGCTCATCCCCATCGACAGTCGCGGAAGGTCGTGGCCGCGCGTCACGGCGTCGTCCCGAAGTTCGCGTAGCCGGCGAAAGCACCCGCGAACCGCGTCCGGATCGGCGGTGTTGATGGCCAGCGTCATCAGGCCGCGGACCCGCAGGCTGGGGTAGCCGGCCAGCTCATCGAGGAAGGGGAGCAGCTGGGCGGGGTCCAGACCGTACTTGCTGGGTTCGTCAGAGGTCTTGACCTGTACCAGCACGTCCATGACACGGCCTTCGGCGCGCAGGTGCCGGTCCAGGGTCGCCGCCAGTCTGGACCGGTCCACCGACTGCACCTCGGCGGCCAGCCGCGCGACCACGCCGGCTTTGTTGGTCTGCAGGTGGCCGATCATCACCCAGTCGATCCCGCAGTCGGCCAGCGGCTCGTACTTGTCCTTGATCTCCTGGACCTTGTTCTCTCCGAACCGTCGCAGCCCCAGATCGACGGCTTGCCGGATCAGGTCGGGACCGAAGGTCTTGCTCACGGGCAGCACCTCGACGTCCCCGGGCGAACGGCCCGCGGCGCGGCATGCGTCGTCGACTCGTGCGCGCAGCAGCTCCCAGCGTGCCCGCAATGTGGCTTCCATCGGTGCGCCGGACCTCAGACGACGACGATGCCGTCGTCGTCGCTGTGCGCCGTCGCGCCGGGCACGAACGAGACGCCGCCGAAATCAACCACGACGTCGCGCTCGCCGGCCCCGGTTTTGCCGCTCTTGCGCGGATTGGTGCCCAGCGCCTTGATCCCCAGGTCGAGGGTGCGCAAGGTCGCCGCGTCGCGCACCGCGCCGTGCACGATCAGTCCGGCCCAGCCGTTGCCGCGGGCCAGCTCGGCGATGACGTCACCCACCAGCGCGGTATGCAGGGAGCCGCCGCCGTCGATCACCAGCACCCCGCCGTCACCCGGTTCTGAGAGCACCGATTTGAGCAGCGCGTTGTCTTGAAAGCAGCGCACCGTACTGATGCGCCCGGCGAAGTCCCTGCGGCCGCCGAGCTGGCGGAATTGGACATCGCAGCTGCGTACATCGGGACCGATCTCATCGACCAAGTCGGCGGTGGGCCGGAAGCGAGCACTCACTGCGGATCAGCCTCGGCGCGCGCGGCGCCGCCGGCGGAGCAGCAGCAAGGCGAGCACGCCGAGCACTCCGGCAGCCAACAGCGGGCTCGGGGGCCGTGGCGACCGCGGCGCCGGCGGGCTCAGCGGGTTCGGGGCGGTGTCCACCGTGGTCTTGGCCTGGGCGGCCGTTTCCTTGGCGCCATTGGACGGTTGCGCCGCGCCGTTGGTGGCCACGGCCGCCGCGGCCGGGGCAGCGGGGGTGGGAGCGGGCGCCGCGGGTGCGCTCTTGGTGGGCGCCTTCTTCGCAGGCGCCTTCTTTGCGGCTTTGGCCGGAGCCTTCTTGGCGACGGGCTTTTTCGCCGGGGCCTTCTTGGCGGGCGCCTTCGGCGGCGCCGCCGGCGGGTCTGTGGGCTTGTCTGCGCCAGCGGGGCTCACCGACTCGGGAGCCGAGGCGGTGGGATCGGGATCGGACTGGTCTTGCGGTTCGGTCATACGGCAGCTCCTCTGCGGGTTCTGGTCGCGGAAACCGGCAACGTTCCCATCATGCCAGCATCTGCGGTCGGTGACCGCCGGCCGAACAATTCAGGAGCGCGAGCGGTTGAACCACAGACCGGCCGCGACGAGTGCCACCGCGCCGGCGACGAAAGGCCAAATGGGCATGTCAGCGGGCGCGTCGGCGTCGCGATGTCCAACGGCGGGTGCGGCGTCCGACCGGTCGCCGACCGCCGGTCCCGGCTCCCCGGTGCCGGCTTCCGTCAGCTGGAAGGGCCACGATCCGGACACCACGTGCCCGTCTGCGGAGGTGACCCGAAAGTGGACGGTGTAGGTGCCGGCCGGTCCCAGCGGGCGTACCGCGACGCTGGCGACCGCGCCGGTCACCTGGGTTTCCCCGGTGGACCACAGGTGACCGTCGGGCCCCACGACGGTCATGGCGGCGAAATCGGCCTGCAGTTGCTCGTTGAAGGTGGCGCTGACCCGGTCGGGTCCGCGCGACAGCTCCGCATCGCGCGGGGGGTCGGTCGAGACCAGCACGGCGTGCGCCGCGGCGACGCCGACGCTTGCCGACAGCATGCCCAGCGCAAACACCGCCGCCAGCACGGTGCGCAGCACCCGCCTCATGTCCGCCGCCTGGCCAGGGCGACCGCGGCGGCCAGCGCGGCGACCAGCAGGGCTGCCCCGCCGAGCAGGCGGGCCGCGTTGTCGGCGGAATGTTGCGTGGTCTCGGTTCCGGCGCCCGGCGCCGGGCCGGCCGACACCGCGGGCTCCGGATGTTGGGCGTGGTGTTCAGAACCGGGCGCCGGTCCAGACCCCAGCGCCAGGGTGGGCACCGGGTGCTCTGCCTGGCCCCCACCGGCCGGGGGCGGCTGATCCCAGCGCACCTCGGTGCCGTCGGCGTATCGCTGCGCCGACGGGAAGTTCACCGTGTCGGCGTCCGGCAGCCGCATCGCTATGCGGAACAGCCCGAACTGGTCGACACCGATGCCGCCGTCGGTGGCCGTCCAGGTCACCGAGCGCACCACCCCCGATTTCGGGTCGCGGTCCAAGCGCGCCGTCCAGCCGGGCTTGGTTTCGGTGCGAGCTGAGGCGACGTCGGGCAGTGTGACGGTGAGTTCCGTTGTGGCCGAACCGTTCGGAGACTCATTGGGCACCTCGAACGTCACCATTGCGACCCCGCCCCGCACCGCGCCGGGACTGCTGGCGTGCACATGTGCCCACGCGGAACCGGCGCCGGCGAACGAACCCGCGGCGATCGCGACGGCCAGCGCCAGGGCGCGCATGCCGCCGGTCATACCGGCAGCCCCAGCCGGGCCATCAGATCGGCGTCGATGCCATCGAGCTGGTCGCCGATGGCTGCGGCGGCGACCCGGCGCCGATCGACCGGCATGGTCTCCGCGGCGGTCACCGCCGTCGACAGGTCCGACAGCCGTTCGGTGATCGCCGCGACGAACTGCTTGGTCTCGGGGTCCTTGGGTTTGCGGTCCTGCACCAGCCGCAGGGTCTTCTCCGCGCCCGCGATCCGTGCCGAGAGCGGGGCCAGGTTGCCGGAGAATTCGCCGATGCGGGCCAGCGGCACCCCAAGCCCGGCGGCCCGCTGCTCGTCGATCAGTCCGCGTAGCGCCATCGCGGCCCGGTACACCAGCGGTACGAGCACGGGAGCCAGCATCCTGGCGACCACCAGGGTCCGGCGGACTCGGGCCGGGGACAGCAGCCGACCCTCGCGGGCGGCTTTGAGTTGACTCTCGGCCGCTTTGAGCGCGGTGCGGTCGCGATTGCGGTCCGACTTGATCTGCGCTTTGAGTGCGCGGTCCTGGGCGCGCTGGGCAGCCTTGAAGCGTTTCGCCTCGCCCTTGGCTGCGAGCCGAGCCTCGAGCTTGGCGCCGGCTTTCAGCGCGCGGGCTTCGGCCCGCCGGGTCGCGCGGCTCTTGCGTTTTCTGAACAGGCCCATCCCGGCCGCCTCCCCGGTGTCTCGCTGAAACCGATCAAGCCACCCTAATCGCGCCGCCGGCGCCTCAGGCGCTGAGGTGCTCCTTGCGGCGCAGTTCGTCGATGTGGGCCAGAACGTCTTCCTGGGCCTCGGGGGAGAGGCCGACGGCGTGGGTTGCGATGCGGCGTACCCCGGCATCGCGGATGCTGTCCAGCCAGGACAGCTCCGCGTCGAGCTTGGCGTAGTACTCGTCGTCGGTGAAGAACGCAGGCTTGATCCGGAAGAAGTTGGCCAATGCGGCCATGGTGGCGGTGGACGGGTTCGTCCGGTTACCCGAGCGGAGCTGAGACAGGTAAGGGGCAGACATCGTTACGCCCTCCGCTTTGAGCGCCGCGATCACCTCCGCGGACGTGTGCGGTCCGCGTCCGGGTGGATAGACCACATCGAAAAGGCGATTCAAGCGGACGGCGAACGACACGCTCATCGATAGGACCTCCATGGGGTAGGCAGGCGGTCGAGGCGTTCTGCGCGGGCGGAGCAGAAACGCCTGATGATTTGCTGATCATCGTAGCGATAGTTACCGACACAACCAAGAGTGTTCGCGTAGCGAATCCGATCTTGATGTACGAGAAAGGGTTTGGCGCAGTTCAATCGTTGGCCTTAGCGGTCCCTGTGGTCCAATTCTCGTGTAGTACCAAGCACAATTGCGGCCTCGTCGGCGAACGAAGCGCAATGGCAAGCTTAGTCGGCGGGTCCGCGTCCTCGAGAGGCGCTCCGGTCAAGCGCAAGCTGCCCCACCGATCAGGCCGTCAGCGGGATTTGCTACCGGCCGGTGGAATCGTCTCCGGCGGTCGATGCGGAACGGCGGCGCGACGCCCGCCACAGTGCGGACGCCGACGCCACGGCCGCCAGCGCGGCGACCACGGCAACGGCCACCGTCCGCCGGCCGAGCGCCTCGTCGAGCAAAATCCACAACCCGCACGCCAGGAACAGCAGGCTCGCCGCGGCATGCAGGGAGCGTTCGGGCAACCGGCGGTGCAGCACCGCTCCGGCGGCGACCGCCACCGCATCGGCCAGCACCATCCCCGCCGTCGCGCCCAGCCACACGCCCAGCCAGTCACGGTCGCTGGCCAGCGCAACCGTGGCCAGCATCGTCTTGTCGCCCAGCTCGGCCAGCAGCACCGAGGACACGACCGCCAGCAGCGCGAAGCGCGGCTCTCCGGCGGTGGCCTGCTCGGAGCCCGGGCGGGCGCCGTCGCGCCACGTCCAGGCCGCGAAACCGATGAAGGCCACGCCGGCGATGGCTGCGATCGGGCGGGCCGGCAACGTCAGGCCGAGGAAGTGCCCGACCGTCACCGAGATTCCGTGCACTGCGAACGCGGCGATGGCAACCCCGCCGAGCACCACCCACCACCGGTGCCGCAGGGCGTAGGTCAAGGTGATCAGCTGCGACTTGTCGCCGAGCTCAGCGGCGAACACCACGGCCAGGCTGATCAGAGCGGCGGCGAGCATGCGCGACGACCTTTCGTCAGTTGCCGAGGCTAGTGACGCTGCGGGCCGGTTCGCCAGCCGCCGGGCGATTTCGGCCAGTCGAAATATGAGGTGCAGAATCCCTTATGCGGCAAGCAGCATGGCCAGTATCGCGGTATCGGGATGGCTGACCGGGTCGACACCGACGCGGCTCACCAGCGAGGTGACGGTGCCGTCGGCATCGGCTTCGACCCAGGCCGCCCGATGCTGGAGTCCCAGGTGGGGCAGGCCCGGCAGCAGCACGCATCCAGAAGCCGCGCCCCGGCATTCAGGTAGCGAGGGAATGGTTTCCGACGGCGGATGCAGCATCAGCAATGCGGACGGCTGGCGACCGGCGAAACACCCCGGGGGGATTGCCGACTCGCCGGTGACGGTGCCCTCAGCGAGCAGCAACCCGACTGCGCCCGGGTTGTCCGGAAAGTCTTCGTGGGTACCGAAAATCGTTGTGGTAGTGAGTAATCCGGGCATCGACGCGACCCGAACCGCGACACTGAGCAGTTGGGCCCACTCCTTGGTCGAATCCGGCCACCGGCCGAACACCACGAATCCGTGAAGCTCGCCCCCGGAGTGAAAAGGGGCAACCTCGATCGCCCGACCGGGTCCTGTCGTCTCCATCGCGCACCCTCCGCGACATTGTGGCTTGTTGGCTTGACGCGCCTGCTCGCATTTCAGCGGGTGGGTTATCTGCCAGCATGCGGCACCGGTGAGGGCGATTCAAGCGGACACGGCGGACCCGTGGGAATTTGAGACGGTATAGAGACCAGGAGGGGCGCCGCGCCAATCGCGCGACGCCCCAGCCGGGCCGTTGATACGACTTAGAAGATCAGCCCCGAGGCCTTCGACGTGGCGGCCTCGAAGCGAGACTGCACGTCGGCCCAGTTGACCACGTTCCAGAATGCCTTGACGTAGTCTGCCTTGACGTTCTTGTACTGCAGGTAGAAGGCGTGCTCCCACATGTCGACCTGCAACAGCGGGATGATGCCCAGCGGCACGTTGGCCTGCTGGTCGTAGAGCTGGAAGGTCAGCAGCTTCTTGCCGAGGGTGTCGTAGCCCAGTACCGCCCAGCCCGAACCCTGCAGGCCGTTGGCGGCGGCGGTGAACTGCGCACGGAACTTGTCGAACGAGCCGAACGCGTCATCAAGGGCGGCGGCCAGTTCGCCGGTCGGCTTGTCGCCGCCGTTGGGGGACAGGTTCTTCCACCAGATCGAGTGGTTGACGTGCCCGCCGAGGTGGAAGGCCAGGTTCTTCTCGTTCAAGAAGATGGCGGCGTGGTCGTCGTTGGCGCGAGCCTCTTCGAGCTTCGCCAGCGCGCTGTTGACGCCGGCCACGTAGGCGGCGTGGTGCTTGCTGTGGTGCAGTTCGTTGATCTGACCCGAGATGTGCGGCTCAAGGGCTCCGTAATCCCAGTCCAAGTCCGGCAAGGTGTAGTCGGCCACGGGGTTCCTTCCTTCGGTCAGTGCTGATCCGGTGTCAATCACCGTTGATCATTGTCGACAGGTGCTGATGAGCTGGCGCCACCCCACCGGACCAGGGGCACGGTGTGGTGAGCCACCTCGTCCAACACTGCTCTAACGGCGGAAGTACCGCAACAACCGGGGGGACCGGCAAAGGGGCGGGCGTCCCGGTCCGGGGTTCAGGTCAGGACGAGCGCAAGCAGGAATGACAGCAGTACCAAAGCGATCAGTCCGGCGCGCAGCGACGCCAACAGGTAGGCGCGCTTGTAGGTCGACGATCCCGAATGCCAAGCCGACCCCGGCACCACGGATCCGGATCCGGATCCGATCGGGCGTACCGCCATGCTCCCAGCCCCCTGCTTCGCCGCGCACCCACCCGCGTGAGGCGCATCACACCGTTACTGTGACGGCGATCATAGCGCTTTGTGCGTCCCGTGGAAAAATTCCCTGCGATAACCCCACTTACCTGCGCCGATGTGTCTGCGGCCGGTCGGCGACGGTTAGCCGGTCAAGCGATTTCGCTCGGTGCTGTTAGTCGCTGCCCTCGTTTGGGGCGTGTTATCCACAATCGATGCGCCGTGCCCTATATAACGGGCACATCACGGCGCCTGCGACCCGCGCCACGGATGTGGATAACCCTGTGGAAACTGTGGATAGCCAGTGGTAGCTGACCGGGTGTCGAGCGGGCCGGTGGTCGGGCAAACCCGGACTGACGCGTCGGCACCCATTAGGCTGGGGCGGTGATCCAGGTGTGTTCCCGCTGCAACACGCGGTGGAACGTGCGCGACCGTCAACGGGCCTGGTGTCCGCGCTGCAACGGCGCACTGTGGGCGCCGCTGACACCCGAGCAGGAAGCCCAGTTGCAGTGGACCCCGCCGGGGCCACCCGCAGCGCCGGCCGCGCCTGCGCCGGCGGCACCGAACCCGGGGCTGCGGTACCGCTGGATCGCGGTGCGGCCCGGCCCGCCGCCTCCGCTGCCTGCGCAGCGCCGCCCGCTCGGACCGACGCCGCGGTATGAGGTGATGCCGCGCTGGACGCTCATGGGAGCGCCGGTTCGCGCTGCCGCACCGGCGCGCTCGGGCGAGCGGCCCGCGCCCACGACACGTGCTCTGGAGCGGGCGCTCGGCGCAGCCGTTGCGGCTTTGGGAGTGGCGGCCCTGGTTCACGCGCTGATCTATGTCTTGATGATCGTCAACCGCACCAGGCTGCTCAATCCCCTGCTCGCGGGCGGGGCGGTGTGGCTGGGACGGTTGGCCGGGCTCGCCGCGATCGCGGCGGTGGTCGGCTGCGCCGTGGTGCTGACCCGCTGGCTGCTGGCCCGCCGATCGGCGACCTTCGCGCGGCTGCATCAGCCTGAGACGCGCCCTGCCTGGGCGCTGTGGGCCGGATGTCTGGTCCCGGTGGTCAACTTGGCCTGGGCTCCGGTCTTTGTTCTGGAACTGGCCAAGCGGGAGGACCGGCTGTCCCGACTGCGCAAGCCCATTGTGGTGTGGTGGGCCGTGTGGGCGGCCAGCACCGCCGTCGCGATCTTCGCCACGGCAACCAGCTGGGCCGACGGCGCCCAGGGCATTGCCAACAACATCGTGGCCACGGTGCTCGCATATCTGCTCGGCCTGGCGGCGGTGGTGGCCGCCGCCCGTGTGGTCGAGGGATTCGAGCGGCGGTCGATCGGCCGGCCCTCGCACCATTGGGTGGTGGTGGGAGACGGTGGCGCCACCGAGCCCGCGGCGGCGCGGCGGGCGGCGCAGCAGCCACCGCAGAAACCGTCGGCGCCGACTCTTGAGCCCGACGGGCGGGAACCGGCAGCATAGGCCCATGACCCCGGCCGCCGATGTCGTCTCGGAGCACCCGTTTGTGGTCGCGCACCGGGGTGCCTCTGCCGACCGGCCGGAACACACGCTGGCCGCCTACGACTTGGCGTTGCGGGAGGGCGCGGACGGCGTCGAGTGCGATGTTCGGCTGACCAGTGACGGCCACCTGGTCTGTGTGCACGATCGGCGGGTGGATCGGACCTCCAGCGGTGCCGGCGTGGTCAGCGAGATGACGCTGTCGCAGCTGCAGAGCCTCGATTTCGGTGCTTGGCACCCCGGCGGGCAAGCCGGTTCGTCCGAGCCCGTCATCGGCGATACCGGCCTGCTCACGCTCGACGCGTTGGTGGCGCTGGTTCTGGACTGGCACCGGCCGGTGAAGATCTTCATCGAGACCAAGCATCCGGTGCGGTACGGCTCGATGGTCGAGCGCGAGGTGCTCGCGCTGCTGCAGCGTTATGGGCTCGCCGCGCCGGCATCGGCCTCGCGGTCCCGGGCGGTGGTCATGTCGTTCTCGGCGGCTGCGGTGTGGCGGATTCGTCGCGCCGCGCCCCTGCTGCCGACCGTGCTGCTCGGGTCCGGCGCCCGGTATTTAGGCGGCGGGGCGGCGACGACGGTGGGAGCGACGGCGATCGGTCCCTCGATCGAGACGCTGCGGGAACACCCCGAGTTGGTGGATCAGGCCGCCGCGCGGGGCCGCGCGCTGTACTGCTGGACGGTGGACCGCGCAGAGGACGTCGACTTCTGTCGCGACGTCGGCGTCGCCTGGGTCGCGACCAATCAGCCCGCCCGAACCAAGGCGCGGTTGCGGGCGGGCTGACGGATCAGCGCGGGGATCAGGCGCCGGCGATACGCGGCGCGCCGACCTCCTGGCCCACGGTGATCTCGCGGGCGATGAAGTTCTCCAGCTCGAACAGGTTGTGCCCGGCGCGGTCGGCAACCCGGAGCAAGCGGGTCATCAGGGCCACCTCTTCGACCTGCTCGCGCAGGAACCACTGCATGAACTGCTCGCCGAGGTGATCACCCTCGTCGCGGGCGGCGCTGGTGAGCCGGCTGATCTGCTCGGTGACACTGCGCTCCTGCTCGAGCGTCAGCGCCAGCGCATCCCGCGGGCCGTCGAAGTTGTTACGCACCGCGTCGACCCCGGGGATCTCGACCCGGATGTCGCGGTCGAGCAGGTACTGCACCAGCATCATCGCGTGGTTACGTTCCTCGACGGCCTGGGCGTAAAAGAACTTCGCCAATTGCGGCAAATCCTCGCCGTCGAAATATACCGCGACCGCAACGTATTGCTGCGCCGCGGTGAATTCGTGGTAGATCTGCTCTTGAAGCAGCGCGTGGAATTTCGTCGTGTGAAGGTCGGTCTCGATCATGAGCGCGATGCTACCCCTGGTCAAGTGGGGTGCGCACCCAAGGCGAGGCTTACTCAGGTCAGCTTTCCCTAAGTAAAGATAGGGTTGCATAAAGCGGCGGAGAATTAGATGGTGCTTAATTCTCCGGCCCTTCCGAAGGCGGCATATCTCGGCGTAAAGCATCGAATAGCGTCGCGGCCTCGGGGCGGTCCCACACGACCGCGTCCCCGGCGGCGGTCTGAACGAACCCTCCGATCGGCACGGTGAGGGTGACGGCGGTGCCGCGCAGCGCCCAGCCCAACGCGGTCAGGTCCATGACGCCCGAACCGTCGTCGGGGCGCACCGCGTGTGCGGCGGCGCGGGGCACCGTGTACCAGCGCCGCGGATCGAGCCACACGGCCGGATCGGCGAGGCGGGCCGACAGCGCCGCCAGGAACAGTCGCTGGTGCTCCATCCGGTCCAGGTCGGCGCGCGGGGTGGCCCGGCTCCGCACATACCCCAGGGCAGCCGCGCCGTTCAGGGTCTGGCACCCGGCGGGCAGCTCGATTCCGGCCAGCGCGTCGTCGATCGGTTCCGGTGGGCACATCGTGACGCCGCCGAGTGCGTCGACGAGCCCGGCGAAGCCGCCGAAACCGATCTCGAGATAGTGGTCCAGTCGCATCCCGGTGGCCTGCTCCACGGTCCGGGTCAGCAGGGGAGCGCCGCCGAGGGGATATGCGGCGTTGATCTTGTCCTGGCCGTAGCCGGGGATCGTGACGTAGGAGTCACGGGGCAGCGACACCACGGTGGCCGGCGAGCCCGACCCCGGGCTGGGCAGATGGACGACCAGCAACGTGTCGGTCCGCCCGTCGCCGACGGTGCCACCGGTACTGAGGTCCTGCTGCTCGCGCGGGCTCAGATCGGCGCGGCTGTCCGAGCCCGCGAGCAGCCAGGTCGTCCCGCGGCCCGGTGCCGGGCGGTCGTCATAGGCAGAGAACGCCACCGTTCGCTGCAGCGTGGTGTCGAGCCACGCCGCGGCGCTCAGCAGGCCCGCCGCCCCGGCCAGCACCACCAGCAGCGCGAGCACCGCCAGACGGCGCGGCCAGGACCGGCGCCGGCGCGTGCGGGGCCGTGCGGCCGGAGTTCGCGCACCCGCAGGTCGCGCCGCGGGCCGGGGCGCCGGCGTGGCCGGGCGCGGCACGCTCCCAGCCACCGACCGTTGGTAACCCGCTGCCGGCTGTCCCGGCGAGCCCGGGCGGTGGGCGTCGCGATACAGCACCGGCGGCGGCTCCCGGCGCGGCGGTGCGGAGTGCCAGGGCCGGCCCTGCCTGCGATCGCCGTTCACCTGCCCAATCTACGTACCGCGCGCTATCAGCGCAGCCAGCCCAGCTTCCCGGCGAACAGCGCATACCCGACGAACGCCACGGTGTCGATCAGGCCGTGGGCGAGGATCAGCGGCCACAGCCGGCCGCTGCGTTGCCACGCGTAACCGAACACCAGCCCCATGGCGATGTTGCCCAGCCCGGCGCCGAAGCCCTGGTAGAGGTGGTAGGTGCCCCGCAGCAGGGCCGAGCAGCTCAAGGCCACCCATGGCGAGACCCGCAGCTGGCGCAACCGGGTCAGCAGGTAACCGACGACGATCACTTCCTCGGCGAAACCGTTGGCGAACGCGATCACGGTCAGCATCGGGGCGCGCCACCACGTGTCGTTGAGTGCCGCGGGAACGACGTCGGCGTTGAGGCCCAGAGTTCGTGCCAGCAGGTACAGGCCCAGCCCGGGCAGACCGATCAGGGCGGCCAGCCCGAGCCCGCCGGCCAGGTCGACGCGGCGGGGCCAGCCGTTCAGCCCGATGCGGCCGGGCCCGAATCCGCTTCGCCACAGCAGGTAGAGCGCCAGCGCTCCCCAGGCGATCAGTTGCAGTGCCCACGCGGCGTTGAGGCCCAGGTCGACCCAGTCGAAATAGGATCGGCGCGGGTTCAGCGGGATCCGCTGCGCGCTGAGGTCTCGCAGCACCGCGTCGGCGAGCTGCAGTACTGCGGTCAGGGCGCTCAGCCCGTAGGTGACCGCCAAAACCAGGACGATCTCCAGACGCAGGGCGCGTCGCGGGGTCGCCGGCTCGGTCACCTCGCCACGGTAGCCGCTACCGCGTCGGGCGGCGGGGGTGCAGCCCGTTGAGAAACGGGCAGCCCAGCAGCGCGCGGACCGCGCGGTTCAGGCTCGACACATCGGCGACCGGCCGCGGAAAGGTCAGCCGGACGTCGCGGTCCTCGTCGTGGGCCTCCACCCGCAGCCAGATGCCATAGCGGTCGACGGCCAGCGGGCGCACCTGTCCGCGTCGCAGCTGTGGCGGGAGTTTGGCGGCGGCGAGCCGGGCAACCATCTCCGGGTGCGCCGAGTCCAGGTGCTGCAGCCAGTGCGCCTCGATTGCGCAGAACGGGTCCGGGCGGGCGGCCAGCAGGTCGCGCACGTCGACCGCCTCGGCGCCGGTGGCGTCGGCCAGCACGGCCGACTCCGGGCTCAGCCGCAACAGCGTGTAGGTGATTTCCGAATCGTTGCCGTCCGGTCCGGCCGTGTCGCGGAACCGGCCTGCCGAGCGCGGCGAGACCACCTGCAGCAGCGCCGGGTCCGGGGCGACCGCGGCGATCCGGTCGAGCACCGCGGGGACCTCGTGGCCGGGCACCGGGCGCAGCAGGCCCCGAATCCACGCCAGGGCGCGGACCCGCTCGCGCAGCCGCAACGGTGCATGGTCGGTCAGTTCGAGCATCGCCGGCACGCCGGAGCCGGCGGCGGCGTCGGCGACGGGATCCCCGACCGGAACGGCGACCACCACGTTCCCGTCGCTCATCAGGTGGCAGACCGGCGCAGTGACGGGCGCGGCGTCGGCGCGATCGGCGATCGCCAGGAGTGCTTGGCCTCGGATGCAGGCGCTGCGAATCCGCTCGGCGGAGGTCGGGACGGTTGCTGCGGCGGTGGTGCGCATCGATCCCCTTTCAAGTGAGGTAAGCCTAACTTAATTAATGACGGGGGTGGCCGCAACCGGAAAAGCGAAGCCGGTGACGCGAGTCCACCCGCACGTGACGGCGTCGGCGTGCTGTGGCCGATAGGGTTGTCCGGTGACCCGCATCAGCTATCTCGGCCCGGCGGGGACCTTCACCGAAGCGGCGCTGCTCGCGTTGACCGGCGCCGGACGGGTTCCCGGCGCCGACCCTGTTCCGCTGCCGGTCGAGAGCACCCCGGCCGCCCTCGACGCGGTGCGTACCGGCGCCGCCGACTATGCGTGCGTGCCGATCGAAAATTCGATCGAGGGCGGCGTGACACCCACCCTCGATGGGCTCGCTTCCGGGTCGCCGTTGCAGATCTTCGCCGAAACAGCCTTGGGCGTGGCGTTTTCCATCGTTGTCGCGCCCGGACGCAAGACGGGCGATATCCGCACGGTGGCCGCTCACCCGGTTGCCGCCGCTCAAGTTCGGCACTGGCTGGCCGAGCATCTTCCGCTGGCCCAAGTGGTGCCGGCGAATTCCAATGCGGCGGCCGCGCAACAAGTCTGCGAGGGCGAGGCGGACGCCGGGGTGAGTACGGCGCTGGCCGCCGAGCAGCGCGGGTTGGCCGCCCTGGCCCAAGGCGTCATCGACGAACCCAACGCCCGCACGCGCTTCGTGTTGGTGGGCGCCCCGGCGGCGCCCCCGCCGCGCACCGGCGCCGACCGGACCTCGGTGGTGCTGCGCCTGGAGAACGCGCCCGGAGCTTTGGCGGCCGCCCTGACCGAGTTCGGAAGCCGCGAAATCGATCTGACCCGAATCGAGTCCCGGCCGACGCGCACCGAGCTGGGCACCTACCTGTTCTTCCTGGACTGCGTGGGCCACATCGAGGACGCGGCGGTCGCGCAGGCTCTGCAGGCGCTGCGCCAGAGCTGCGCCGAGGTCCGCTACCTGGGGTCGTGGCCTGTCGGACCGGCGACATGCGGGGCACGGGCATGAGCGGGCGATTGGTGCTGTTACGGCACGGCCAGTCCTATGGCAACGTGGACCGCCGCCTGGACACCCGCCCGCCCGGTTCGGAGCTCACCCCGCTGGGCCGCGACCAGGCCAGGGGGTTCGCGGCTCAAGGCGTGCACCGCCCGATGCTGGTGGCCCATTCGGTGGCGACCCGCGCGGTGCAGACCGCCGCCGAGATCAGCGGCCGGCTGGGCGTGACGGCCCGCGTGGTCGAAGGCATCCACGAGGTTCAGGCCGGCGCCCTGGAGAACCGCAGTGACGATCAGGCGATCGCCGAGTTCAACGCGATCTACCAGCGCTGGCACTCCGGCGAACCGGACATCGCGTTGCCCGGTGGCGAGTCGGCCGAGCAGGTACTCGAGCGCTACCTGCCGGTGGTGACCGACCTGCGCAGGCGTTACCTCGACGATGACGACTGGACCGGCGACATCGTGGTGGTCAGCCACGGCGCGGCGATCCGGCTGGCCGCGGCCACGCTCGCCGGCGTGGACGGTTCCTTCGCCCTGGATCATCACCTGGACAACGCCACCGCCGTGGTGCTCGCGCCGATCACCGACGGCCGCTGGAGCTGCGTGCAGTGGGGATCGCTGACGCCGCCGTTCTACCCCGAGCCCGGCGCCGACCCGGTGGGCGACGCGCTGCGTTCCGACACCGATCCGATGGGTTAGACCGCCAGCGCGTACGCCTGAGCGCAGCGGCATCCGACCGCCTCGCAGTCCAGGGCGAACGCGTGGGGAAACACCTCACCCGGGCACCCGTCCTCGGTGCACTCCGCCGCCTGGTGCAGATGGTGGATGAGTGAGCCGTGGCAGTGCTCCAGCCCTGCCCGGCAGTCTCGGCAGTGGTCATCCATGGATCGTTCTTAGCACTGGGCGCCGACAACACCGAACCGGCGCGCCGAGCGGTATCAGCTCCAGCCGAGCTGGTGCAGCCGGTCGTCGTCGATGCCGAAGTGGTGAGCGATCTCGTGGATCACCGTGATCCGGACTTCGTCGACGACCTCCTGCTCGGATTCGCACATCTCCAACAGCGCGTCGCGGTAGATGGTGATGGTGTCGGGCAGCGAGCCGGCGTAGCTCGAATCCCGCTCGGTCAGGGCGATCCCCTCGTAGAGGCCCAGCAGGTCGGGCTCCTCGGGATTGCGGTCCTCCACCAGGATCACGACGTTGTCGAAGGCATTGGCCAGCGGCGCCGGGATCAGGTCCAGCGCGTCGGCGACCAGATCGTCGAACCGGCGCGGGTCCATCTGGACACTCACCGCGGCTGGCTACCGGCGGGCAGTTGGTTCAGCCGCTCCGCGGGGATCGACGGCGGCGGGACCGGCGGCTGACCGTTGATCAGCAGCGGGCCGCGGGCACTGTTGATCAGCGCGGCCCAGCCCCCGTTGCCCAACGTGGCCCCGAGGCTGCATGCCACCTCCCGGCTGCCCGCCGTCCAGCTGGGCAGTGAGACGGTGGCATAAGTCAGCGTCAGCGTGGTGTCGCGCAGCTGGACCGGGTCCAGGTAGGCGTCGGTGAGCCGGGTGCAGGCCTCTTTGATGAACGCATCCTGCTCGGGCTCGGACGGCAAGGCGTCGGGGAACCGTTCGGCCAGGTTGACCGTGCCGGTGACCTCCTTGGTATGCGGCGCCGCGCAGTCGACGGGAACGTCGTTGGGCTGGTTGGTGGCCGGATCGATACCTAGGCAGGTGCCCGGCGGCCACACCTTCGACTGGTTGATGTCGGCCACCTTGCCGACGAACGCGGTCTGCCGCCCGCCCACGCCGGGCAGCTGCAGGCCGCACAACATGCGTCGCTCACCGTGCTGCCGCCAGGCCCGCTCGCCGGCCCACAGCATGCTGGCGACGAACTTGCTGTGCGGGTCGAACTTGACGCCCAGGTACCGGCGCACCGAGGACTCGCATTGTTCCTGGGTGATCTGCTCGATACGGGCCATCGACGGCGGGGGTGCGTCCGGGCCGTACTCCGAGCCCGGGAACATCTTCATGTCCACGGGGCCGGCCACCTCGAACTTGTGCTCCTCGGCGCAGCTGACGATCGTCGCCGCGTCCAGGTCGTCCTCCGGCCAGTTCAGGCAGTCACCGGCAACCGCGCGATCGATCGCCTCGTTGCCCTTGACCGTGCCCAGGCCCAGGGCGGGGCCGGTCCCCTTGCCTCCCGTTCCGGTCGCCGGCTGCGCATTCAGGCGGCCCAGCAGCCCGCCGCTGCCCTCGCCCAACACCGGGACGACGGTGACGAAACCGGCGATCAGCAGCCCGCCCAGGGCGGTCAACAGCAGGGCGCGCCGGGTCGCGGCAGCCGGTAGCACGCGTCGCCAAGGCCCCCGCTTGGCGGGGGGACTCTCCTGGTCGACTGCCTGTGACATCGCGTCCATTCTGACAGGCAGCCGCAGCGGCGTGACAAATGATGCGAAAGTGATGCCACCAGCTGTGGTTGTAGGGTTTTGCCGTGATCGACCTGAAGCTGCTGCGTGAAGACCCCGACCGTGTCCGCCGCTCTCAGGTGGCTCGCGGCGAGGACCCGGCCCTGGTGGACGCCCTGCTGGCCGCGGACTCCGCACGACGCGCCGCCATCGCGTCGGCCGATGCGTTACGTGCCGAACAGAAGACGGCCAGCCGCTCCGTGGGGGCCGCGTCCGCTGAGGAACGCCCCGCCCTGCTGGCCCGGGCCAAGGAACTCGCTGATCAGGTCAAGGCGGCCGAAGCCGCCCAAGGCGAAGCCGAAGCGGCGCTCACCGCCGCGCATATGGCGATCGCCAACGTCGTGATCGACGGAGTGCCCCCGGGCGGTGAGGACGATTTCGCGGTGCTCGACGTGGTCGGTGAGCCACCGGCCATCGAGCGCCCGCGCGACCACCTCGAGCTCGGCGAGGCGCTGGGCCTGATCGACATGGGTCGCGGAGCCAAGGTCTCCGGATCGCGCTTCTATTTCCTCACCGGCCGCGGCGCCCTGCTTCAGCTGGGCCTGTTGCAGCTGGCCGTGCGCGTGGCGGTCGACAACGGGTTCACCCCGATGATCACTCCGGCCCTGGTCCGCCCGGAGGTCATGTCGGGCACCGGCTTCCTGGGCGCCCACGCCGACGAGGTGTATCGGCTGGAGGCCGACGACCTCTACCTGGTGGGCACCTCCGAGGTGCCGCTGGCCGGCTATCACTCCGACGAGATTCTGGATCTGTCCGGCGGGCCGTTGCGCTACGCCGGCTGGTCGTCGTGTTTCCGGCGGGAAGCCGGCAGCTACGGCAAGGACACTCGGGGCATCATTCGGGTGCACCAGTTCGACAAGGTGGAGGGCTTCGTCTACTGCCGGCCCGAAGACGCCGAAGCCGAGCATGAGCGGCTGCTCGGCTGGCAGCGCGAGATGCTGGCCCGTATCGAGGTGCCCTACCGGGTGATCGATGTGGCCGCAGGAGATCTGGGGTCCTCGGCCGCCCGCAAGTTCGACTGTGAGGCGTGGGTGCCGTCGCAGGCCGCCTACCGGGAGCTGACGTCCACCTCGAACTGCACCACCTTCCAGGCCCGCAGGCTGGCAACCCGCTACCGCGACGAGAACGGCAAGCCGCAGACCGCCGCCACGCTCAACGGCACGCTGGCCACCACCCGGTGGCTGGTGGCGATTCTGGAGAACCACCAGCAGCCCGACGGCAGCGTACGGGTCCCGCAGGCACTGGTGCCCTACGTCGGGGTGGACGTGCTGGAGCCGCCCGGTCGCTGAGCGGTGACCGGATACGTCGCGCGCGACGCCGCGGCGTTGGCGTGCCGGTGCTGGCGTTCGATGGTGGCGAAGTAGAAGGCATAGGCGAACGCGCAACTGGTGAACAGGCTCGACACGAAGTAGAGCCACGGCCGCCGCAGCCCGCGGCGGTAGCCGTCGACGATGGTGAACAGCGGCAGCAGAACGACATTGATGATCGTGTAGTCCTGGCTGGCCGAACCGGCAGCCGGATTGGTGTACATCAGCTGGATGTACTGCGTCCAACTGCCCGGTCCCCAGATTGGGTTGTGATTGGCGCCGTGCGCGTATTCGGCGACGAACCGGATGTTGAAGTACCAGCCCAGCGCGATCGAGGCGATTCCGACCGCGTAGAACACCATCTCCAGCGGCGAGAAGAGTTCGCCGCCAGACGGTTTCGCAAAAACGGCCCGGTTGGAAGACACGATCCACCAGATGGTCGCCAGGCCGAGTACCGCATGCACGAGGAGCGAGATCATGCGGGCAGTCTCTCACCGCCCGCGTTCGGTTTTGTCAAAATTGTCGTTCTCGGCGGCCGTGGCGCGCTGCGGTACGTTTACCCGCATGCCCCGAGCGCCCCAGACTGCGCGCAGCGAACGCACCCGCGAAGCGTTGCGCCAGGCCGCGCTCGTGCGCTTTCTGGCCCAAGGCGTCGAGGACACCTCCGCCGAGCAGATCGCCGCCGATGCCGGCGTATCGCTGCGAACGTTCTATCGGCACTTCGCCTCCAAGCACGACCTGCTGTTCGCCGACTACGACGCCGGGCTGCAGTGGTTCCGCAGCGCCCTGGCCGCGCGCCCGCCGGGTGAGCCGATGATCGAGTCGGTCCAGGCGGCGATCTTCGCGTTTCCCTACGACGTCGAAGCCGTGACGCGCATCGCCGCGCTGCGCGCCGAGGAGCTCGATCCGGAACGCATCGTGCGCCACATGCGACAGGTGGAGACCGACTTCGCAGACGCCGTGGCTGAGCGGCTGCGGGCCACCGCGCCCGGCGGCGCCGCGCATCAAGCAGGCGATCCGCTGCCGGTGGCGGTGGCCGCGCGCTGCATCGCGGCGGCCGTATTCGCCGCGATGGAGGTCTGGATGCTCGGGCAGGACCGCTCGCTGACCGAGCTGGCCCGGATGTGCCGCGAGGCCCTGAACTCGCTGCGTAACCTCTAGTTACGTCAATATTGACAAAACTAGACCCGCGTGCCAGCGTTCCCGGAAAGCGGGAAGGGCGGATCGATGACCGATTACGACGCGATCGTCATAGGGGCCGGGCACAACGGTCTGGCCGCAGCGGTCATCCTGCAGCGCGCCGGCCTGCGCACGCTGTGCCTGGAGGCCGGGCGCTATGCCGGGGGGATGGCGTCGACGGTGGAGCTGTTCGACGGCTACCGGTTCGAGATCGCGGGCTCGGTGCAGTTCCCGACGTCGGCCGTGGTCAGTGCCGAGCTGGGCTTGGACGGCTTGGAGACCGTCGATCTCGAGGTCATGTCGGTGGCCATGCGCGGTATCGGCGACGCCCCGCTGATCCAATACGCCGATCCGATGAAGATGTTCACCCACCTCAGTGAGGTGCACGGCGCCGAGGCGGTCAACGGCATGGCCGGCCTGTTGGCCTGGAGCCAAGCCCCCACCCGGGCGCTGGGCCGTTTCGAGGCGGGCCGCCCGCCGAAGTCTCTTGACGAAATGTATGCCTGCGCCGCAAACGAATTCGAACGCTCGGCCATCGACGACATGCTGTTCGGCTCGGTCACCGACGTGCTGGACCGGTATCTGCCTGACCGCGAGAAGCATGCGGCGTTGCGCGGCTCCTTCACCGTGCTGGCGGTCAACACCCTCTACCGCGGACCGGCCACCCCCGGCAGCGCCGCCGCCTTGGCCTTCGGTCTGGGGGTGCCCGACGAGAACACCGTCCTGATGAAGAAGCTGCGCGGGGGGATCGGGGCCCTTACCGAACACCTCTGCGGGGCGTTCACCGCGCTGGGCGGACAGCTGCGGCTGCGCACCGCGGTGGCCGAGATCCTGGTCGAGGGATCCGAATCCCGGGTCAGCGGCGTGCGCACCGAACGCGGCGACACCGTGAGCGCGCCGGTGGTGGTATCGGCCGTCGCCCCCGACGTCACCGTTACCCGGCTGCTCGACGCGGCTTCGGTCCCGGAGGACATCCGCGCCCGCTACGCCGGAATCGACCACCGCGGCAGTTATCTGCAGATGCATTTCGCCCTGGACGAGCCACCGGAGTTCGCCGCTCCCTACGAGATGCTCAACGAGCCCGCGATGCAGGCTTCGCTGGGCGTCTTCTGCACGCCCGAGGAGGTGCAGCAGCAATGGGAGCAGGCCCGTCGCGGCGTCGTTCCGGCCGACCCGACCGTGGTGTTGCAGATTCCGTCACTGCACGACCCGGAATTGGCACCGCCCGGCAAGCACGCCGCATCGGCCTTCGCGCTGTGGTTCCCCATCGAGGGCAACGGGAACTACGGCCAGATGAAAGCGGAGATGGGCCAACGGGTGATCGACAAGATCACCCGGCTGGCGCCGAATTTCGAGCACAGCATCACCCGGCACACCACCTTCACGCCGCGCCACATGGGCACCATGTTCGGTGCCCCCGGCGGCGATTACTGCCACGGGCTGCTCAACCCCGACCAGATGGGCCCGAACCGTCCCGGGCCCACCGGGTTCTTGGGACAGCCGTTGCCCGTGCAGGGCCTGTATCTGGGCAGCGCGGGCTGTCACGGCGGTCCCGGGATCACCTTCATCCCGGGCTATAACGCCGCCCATCAGGCGCTGGCCGACCGCTGATACGGCGCCGAGCGTGTAACCAGCGCGAGAAATCCCGTTGAAATTCGGGCTGAGCGCACGTTGGGCGAGTCAGCGGTCGCCGAGCAGTTCGTCGAGCAGCGCCAGGAACTTCTCCGGGTCGGCCGGGGTGAAGGCCGGCCGGGGCCACGGGTCGCCCTGCAGATCCAGGGTGATCAGCGTGGACCGCACCGGCCGCCGGACGTCCAGCGGCAGCCAGCGCCGCAGATCCGAACTGCCCCAGATCCGGAAGCGGTGGGTGAACACACCCAGTGGCTCGGTGCGATAACGGCGGATCGCCGACAGCGGGATCACCTTGGCGGTTCCGGAAGGGAAGTGGTAGCGGCGCAACGTGATTGCCCGGCGATCCAGCGCCACCAGGCCGTCGTCGTAGGAGTTGCCGCTCACCGTTTCTCGCAGCGCAGTTCGTGGCCCTTGGCGGTCAGGCAGCGCCCCGATTTGAGGTCCCACTCCCAGCCGTGCTGATTGCAGGTCAAGATGTCGCCCTCCACCACGCCCACCTTCGACAGATCGGCCTTCATGTGCGGGCAGCGGCGCTGAATCTGCCAGTCGCCCAAGGTGATGGTCGCCGAGTCGTCATGACTTTCACCGAACCAGCCTTCGGCGTAGACGATGCGGTCCTCGGTCAGGCACTTGAAGAACGTGTAGAGGTACTCGTTGTAGCCGCCGACCCGCCACGCGGAGAACCGCGTGGACAAGAAGATGGTGTTGACCCAGTCCGGCTCGCCGTCACGCAGCACGGTGCGCACCAGCTCGGGCGGAATGCCGAAGCCGTACCGGAACTTCTCACCCGGAATCGGTTCGCGCACCATCCGTTTGGGGAAGTCCAGCACCACCGTCTCGGTGTGCCCGGGGCCGTCGAGCACCAGCTCGACCGGATAGCCGATGCCGTCGCAGATCTCGTTGCTGCGCGCCATGATCGGCTCGAACAGGTCTCGCAGTGGTTCGAGCATCGCCGGGCCGGCGGCCGGCGCCCAGGTGGCCTTCTCGGCGGCCAGCACCGGCGCCATCCGCTGCGCGTAGTCGGCGATGTAGTCGGCCTTGCCGGTGGTGAAGATCGCCGCGACGTCTGCCTGCGGCAACGGGTGTGTCAGCGAATCCAACTGCGAACCGGTGAAGCCGGCGGTACTGCCGGGAATCATCAGCAACCCGCCATCGTGGCCGTTGCGACGCAACTGATCGAGGAACACCATCTCGTCGGGGAAAATGTTCGCCGGATCGCCGTGATCGTCGTTGAGATAGCGCAGCTCTGGGTCCAGGAAGCACGGCGGACCCGCCGAGGGCACCACCCAGGTGGCTCCGACGTGGGCGACGTATTGGCGGGCGCGGTCCATCTGCCGCTGCCGCTTTTGGATGCCGAACGCCTCCTTGGCCCGGGCCGGCATGTCGTAGACCATCGGGTACCAGATCGCCCCGGAGTACTGCAGCAGATGCACGTCGACGGTGCCGAAGGCCTGGAGCACATCCAGGTCGATCGGGCGGGAATCATTCATGTTGAACACGGTGGTCACCCCGTCGGAGACCACCAGCCCCGAGTCGCCGATCGGGCCGTCGGCGGGGGCCCGCAGCGCGATGATCATCACGTCGAGGTCGCCCTTGGGGCCGTGCACGGTGTGCCGCTGCGAATCGGTCGTCTCGAAGAAGCGGTGAAAACCCAGAGCTTCGAGCTCCCGGCGCAGGTCGGGCACCGGGTAATCGGGCAACAGCACCACCGCGTCCTTGTTGACGTGGGCCGCCAGGTGGCGCGGATCGAAGTGATCGCGGTGCAGATGCGAGATATAGAGGTAGTCGCAGTCGCCGAGGGTGTCCCAGTCGAGCGAAGAGTTGTCCGGGAAGGGGAACCAGGAGCCGAAGTAGGCCGGATTCACCCAGGGGTCGCACAAGATGCTGCCTGCAGCGGTCTCGATCCGGAAGCCGGCGTGCCCGACGCTGGTGACCTGCACGTGATTCTTCTCCCGACGCTCAAAGAGATCCCATCCGAGCTTACCGGCGGCGCGGCCGGCCCCATCGCCTAGGCTTTGGTGCTGTGGAGCCTTGGTATGGGACTGTCGCGTTCGCCGCGCACACGTTGTGGCGTTATGAGGGCCTGAAAATCACCGTGACCGGCCGAGAGCACCTGCTCCCCACCGGCGGCGCGGTGATCGCCATCAACCACACCGGATACCTCGACTTCCTCTTCGCCGGGGTGGCCTCCTACGACGCCAAGCCGCGCCGGCGGGTGCGCTTCATGGCCAAGAAGGAGACCTTCGAAAACCGGTACAGCCGCCCGATCATGCGCGGCTGCCGCCACATTGCGGTGGATCGCAGCCAGGGGGCGGAGTCCTATGCCACCGCCGTGGAGTACCTCAAGGCCGGCGAGCTGGTGGGGGTCTACCCGGAGGCGACGATCAGCCGCAGTTTCGAGCTCAAGGAGTTCAAGAGCGGCGCCGCGCGGATGGCGATCGAGGCACAGGTGCCGATCATCCCGCACATCGTGTGGGGCGCCCAGCGGATCTGGACCAAGGATCACCCGAAGCGACTCGGTCGCAGCAAGCTGCCCATCTCGGTGACGATCGGCGAGCCGATTCCTCCGACCGGGCCGGTCGAAGATCTGCGCGTCCTGTTGCAGACCCGCATGCAGCGCCTGCTGGAGCAGACGCAGGACGCCTACCCCGAGCCCCCCGCCGGCGCCTTCTGGGTGCCGGCCCGGCTGGGTGGCAGCGCCCCCACCCCGGCCGAAGCCCTCGAACTCGACGCCGCCGAAGCCGCCCGCAAGGCCGAGCAGCGGGCCGCTCGCCAGCAGCCGCCGAGCCCGACGGGCGCCGCCGACTAACGCCTGCCATGGAGCCCGTCTTCCGAGCGTTGGAGCTCACGGCGTTGAGCGCGGTGAAGATCGCCGGCGCTCGGATCGACTATCTCGGACTGGAACACATCCCGGCCCGGGGCGGCGCCGTGATCGCGATCAACCACACCGGTTACGTGGACTTCCTGCCGGCCGGGCTGGCGGCGTACCACCGGGACCGCCGGATGCGGTTCATGATCAAGGCCGAGATGCAGCAGGTGCCGGTGGTGAACTTTCTGATCCGCCACACGCGCACCATCCCGGTGGACCGGTCGGCGGGCGCCGACGCCTACCGGAATGCGGTCGCCGCATTGCGTTCGGGGG
>NZ_JRMK01000028.1:0-38722 GCF_000972925.1 Mycobacterium sp. UM_Kg1
CCCGCCGGACTGGTAGGCCGCCTTGGCGCGGGCGACGGCTTCGTCGACGGCTTCCGGACCGGCGTCACGGAACTCGGTGATCTGTTCCTCGGTGGCGGGGTCGATGACCGCGATGACGTCGCCGGTTCCCGGCCGCTTCGCAAGGTCGTTGATTACCGACTGCACTGTCATGCACAGATCCTTCTGGTCGCCGCGGCAGCTGATGCTGTGCACCTGCTTAGCATCACCGGCGCTCGGCGGTCAACACCTCGCCGCTCCGATGTTCCGTGACGCCGGCGCTATGCCGGACCGCCCGGGAGCGAATACGTGACCCCGGTGAGTTCTTCGGCGATCGCCCACAGCCGCCGCTGGGCATCGACGTCGAGCGCCCGGCCGGCGGCCCGTACCGGCACCGGCGGCCCGATCTGCTCGAAACGCCCTCCCGGGCCGTAGAACCGGCCCCCGGTGGCGGCCGGATCGGTGGCAGCCCGCAATATGGGCAGCGCCCCCTGCGCAGGCCCCTGGGTGAACCAACCGGTCAGGTAGCGGAAGCGGCTGTTGAACACCCACCGGATCGCCCCCGGCTGCTCGCGCAGGATCGAGGTGCGGGTGCCCCCGGGGTGCGCGGCGAGCGCAATGGCCGCGCTGCCCGCAGCTTCCAGCCGCCGCTGCAGCTCGTAGGTGACCATCAACTGGGCCAGCTTGGACTGCGCGTACGCCTTCGCCATCGTGAAGGCCTTCTCCGACTGCAGATCCTCGAAGGCGATCCGGCCGCTGCGGTGGGTCTTGCTGCTCACGGCGACGATCCGGCCCGCAGGGGACGCGTGCAGGTGATCGAGCAGCAGCCCCGTCAAGGCGAACGGGCCGAGAAAATTCGTTCCGAAATCGCCCTCGAAGCCCTCAGAGGTCACCTGCCGGCTCTGGTGCATGACACCGGCGTTGTTGACCAGGATGTCGATGACCGGATAGCCGGCCCGCAGCTCGTCCGCGCAGGCACGCACCGAGCTCAGGTCGCTGACATCGAGATGAACGACGTCGACGCGCGCTTCCGGAGCCGACCGGCGGATGTCGGCCCGTGCCTGCGCTGCGGCGGCGCTGTTGCGGCAGGCCAACACGACGTCGGCACCCAGCACCGCCAAGCCCCTGGCCACTTCAAGGCCGACCCCGGTGTTGGCCCCGGTGACCACCGCGGTGCGGCCGGTCTGAGGCGCGCCCTGCTCCAGCGACCAATCGGCCGCGTCCATACCCGGCTGCCCTACCCGCGGCTCGCCGTCGCGAAGCGCTGGTCGGTATAGCGGCGCAGGTTGGACAGGAAGCGGCGGAACCCCAGGTTCATCAGCGGGCCGCTGACCGGGGACGCCCACCGGGCCGGGCCGGTCAGCTGGTTGGCCAGCGTCCAGGTGAGCCGGCAGCCGTACGCGGTGGCCTCGATGCGATAGTCCTCGACGAACACCGCCAATGCCGAAGTGGAGCTCGCGTTGAACCGAAAGGCCATGTGCTGTTCGGGTTCCCAGGCCAGGAACTCCTCGTCGCCGACTATCCCGCCACGCATGTCGACCACGCGGGTGGTGCCGACTCCGTGCGGTTCGGGGCTGGTCCAGGTCACGTTGGTGATCACGCTGGCCCAGCGGGGCCACGCTTCGGCGTCGGCCAGCACCTCCCAGATCTGGCCCGGCGTCACGGCCAGGTCGACGCTGTTGCTGAACCGCTGCGGAGCCTGTTCCAGATAGTCGAGGCCGACCTTCGCGCACGGGTACATCCGGGGCAACTGTTGCTTCCTTTCAGGACATTTCGGCGGTACCGGCGACGATGTACGGCGACGGGCGCGGATAGCGTTGATCAATTTGTACACATCTCGATAGGGTGTGCAAGTGCCTGAGCTGAAGGCAGCTTCCGCAAGCCGGCTCGGTTCTCCCGGCAGCCGAAACGGAGGCGGCCCTGAACAGACCTGAACCCTGGCCGCTGTGCGTCAGCGAGCCCGAGCTCGATGATCTGCGCCACCGGCTCGCCAACACCCGGTGGCCGGCCGAGATCGACGGGGCCGGATGGGATTACGGAACCGACCAAGCCTTCCTCAGGGCGGTCGTAGATCATTGGCTGCACACCTACGACTGGAGGCAGGTGGAGGCCGAGATCAATGAATTCGGCTCGTTCGTCACCGCCGCCGCCGGCCAGCGGGTGCACTTTCTGCACGTCCGGTCGCCCGACCGCGACGCCATCCCCTTGGTTGTGACGCATGGGTGGCCCGGTTCGATCGTGGAGTTCCTCGACGTACTTCCGCTGCTGCGGCGCCGATTCCACGTCGTCGTCGTCTCGATGCCCGGCTACGGGTTCTCCGGCCCGACCCGCCGGCCCGGTGTCGATGTCGCGGCCGTGGCGGCCGCCGTGGACGATGTGATGGGCCAGCTGGGCTATCACCGGTATGTCGCCCAGGGCGGCGACTGGGGCGCGCTGGTCGCCCGGCGGCTCGGCGAGCACTACACGGGGCGGGTCGCGGCCATCCACACAAACATGTGCTTCGCCCCGCCGGACCGCGACGATCCCGGTCTGATGGCTGCGGTGACGGCGGCCGAGCAGGCGGCTATCGCTGCCTCGGTGCAGCGCACTGCCGACGGCAGGGCGTATATGAATCAGCAAGCGACGCGGCCGCATTCGGTGGGATATGGACTCGACGACTCACCGGTCGGACTGGCGGGCTGGATTCTGGAGAAGTTCCACGCCTGGTGCGACATCCGCGACGGGATGCCGATCAGCACCGATCGGCTCATCGACAACCTGATGTTCTACTGGCTGACCGCGACCGGGACCTCCTCGGCCCGCCTGTATTGCGAGTCCGCCCGCTCCGGCGCGCTCGGCTCATGGCGGGGTCGTGTCACGGTGCCCACCGGCTACGCGGTCTACCCCTACGAGCTGGTGCAGACACCGCGGGCGTGGGCCGCCCGTCGCTACAACCTGGTCCACTACAGCGTCCAGGAGCGCGGCGGGCACTTCGCCGCTTTCGAGCAGCCCGCACTGTTCGCCGCGGACCTGACGGCCTTCGCCGATGTGCTGGCGGACCTGGCCGTGTTGTGATGTGGTCGTTCGTCAGCCCAAAGCGATGCCGAGCTCGCCCGCGAAAGTCCTGATCATGTGCTGGACGCCGATTTCGTTGCGGCCGATGACCATGTGATCGTGCTGGCCGTGGCGGACCCCCTCACCGCACTGCGGCAGCATGGCGAAATCCTCGTCACGCACCGCGGCGTGCACCGCGGCGAAGATCGTGTCGTAGCCGGACCGTGAGGCGTCGTCGGCGGCCGGCACCCGGGCCAGCCAGCTGTGCCGCACCGTACAGCGGGTCGGTGAACCAGCGGGCAGGATATCGATCACTTCCACCCCCACCGGACTGTTCGCCAAGATGACGTTCGGATAGATCCAGTAGATCAGCCCCATGTTGTCGCGCACGTCCCAGGAGGCGCTCGCGTCGCTGTCCAGGGTGGTGATCCAGTTGAACGGAAAGCCCATTCGGTGATGCCTGCCGAAGCGGTCGTGGATCGAGGTGTTGGCCAGGGTGTTCTGGCCGATGAGGCTCTGTCCGTGCACGAACGGGAAGTGGTAGCTCTCGGCGAAGGCTTCCAGGGCGCCTTTCCACGACACCTCGGATTCGAACTCGCGGTGATCGTGGTACCCGAAGTTGTTGTAGTCCAGCGCTTCCAGTTCGGGACCGAGATCGCCGAGGTGGGTGTCGACATCGATGTCGGCGCCTGCAGTCAGGACGGCCCAGATGAAGCCGTGGCGTTCGGCGTTGGGCAGCTCGACAAGCCCGTAGTCGCCCTTGTCCACACCCGGGAACCCCGAGCTGCCCGGAACGGTCAGCAGTTGTCCGTCATTGCGATACGTCCAGGCGTGGTACGGACAGGTGAACCGTGCCGTGTTGCCCGCCCCGCAGGCCGGCTTCGCGCCGCGATGCCGGCAGTAGTTGAGGAACACGTGGCTGCGACCGGTTGCGTCGCGGGTGACCAGCAGTGAGTCGCCCAGCACCGACCGCACGACGTAGTCGTTGGGCGCCGGAACCTGCACGCTGGGCACGATTGCCAGCGGGGTGCGGCGCAGGATCTGCGACTCCTCCATCTCAGTGACCTTGGCATCCCGGTAGTAGTGCAGTGGGACCCGCAGCACGTCGTCGGCCAACTCGGTGGTTTTGTGCAGCGCCAGGCGCAGCGCCCGTCGAGTCAGCTCGAGGTCCATCGCACCGGGGAGTTCGTGCGGAGTCAGCGCCATAGCGGCTCCTTTCGACGTTGCAGCATTTGACCATACAGACCGCAGATATGTATGGCCAGTCCTTCGGCGCGTCCGGCGCGGGGTAACGTTCGCTCATGCGCACGCACGGATGGTCGGGCGCCAAACCCGCCGACGACGACGAGGCAGTCGCTCGCCTCCTCGACGCCGCCCGGCGCCGAATCGATCAATGTGGGACCAACTTCGGCATCTCGGACGTGGCCAAGGACGTCGGCGTCACCCGCCAGACGGTCTACCGGTACTTCCCCAGCACCGAGGCGCTGCTGATCGCGACCGTCGTAGCCGAGGTGGACCCTTTCCTCGACAGCCTGACCGACCACCTCCGCGGCGTCCACGACCCTGCCGAGGCCGTCGTGGAGGGTATTGCGCACACCGTGGAACTGCTGCCCAACGAGCGCTTCATGGGTTTGTTGATGACACCGGGCAAAGCCAGCGCCTTCTCCGCCGGGGCCACCTCGGATGCGGCGCTGGCATTCGGGCGCTCGCTCATCGACCGATTCGACGTCGACTGGGACGCCGCGGGTTTCTCCAGCGACGACCTCGATCAGTTGGTGGAGTTCATGCTGCGCGTGTTGCAGTCGCTGGTCGTCGATCCAGGGCGCCCACCACGGAGCGGTACACAACTGCGCGCCTTCCTGCGCCGCTGGATTGCTCCGGCTGTCAACGCGGGTGCAACGCAGGCAGCACAAGCGTGTCGATGACAGCCCGGACGAAGGCTGCGTCGATGGTCTGACCGCGGACCACCTGCAGCAGGCCCATCGCCAGCACCACGTCGGCGACCAGCGACCAGTCCCGGTCGGCGTCGATCTCGCCGCGCGCCACGGCCTGCGCGACGATCTTGGCGACCAGTCCCTGGCCCTTGACCAGGAGCAGGTCATCGACCGCGGCCGCCAGGTCCGGGTCCTGCGCAGCCTCCAAGGCGACACGCAGCACCAGGTCGTTGGGGAACGGCTCGTTGTCGTTGCGGGCGATCTGCTCCACGAGTGCGTCGAGATCGCCGGTCAGGCTCCCGGTGTCGGGGGTGTCCTTGGTCAGCAGGTCGGGCCGCCAATAGATGAGCGCATCGGTGACCAGCGCCGCTTTCGACGACCAGCGGCGGTAGATGGCCGCCTTTCCGACACCGGCGCGTGCCGCGATGTCGTTCATATTCGCCGCGTCGTAGCCGCTTTCCGAGACAATCGCCAGCGCGGCGTCCAAGATCGCCGGATCGCGGGAGCGATCCAGCCTCCCGTCGGTGCGGTGCCGCAGTCGTGACTCCATGGCCTCACACCATCGTCGGCTGCGGTATCGGTTCGGCGTCGGGCGCCGGCTCGGGCGCCGGCCGGTCCCGCATGCTGAAGGTATCCAACGGCCACCAGAACCACCGGCCCAGCGCCGCGGCGATCGCGGGCGTCATGAAGGCGCGGACGATGAACGTGTCCACCAGCAACCCCAAGGCGATCGCGGTGCCCAACTGGCCGATCACCCGCAGATCGCTGACCATCATCGACGCCATGGTCGCCGCGAACACCAGGCCCGCCGCGGTGACCACCCGCCCCGAAGCACCCATGCCGCGGATGATCCCGGTGTTCAGGCCCGCGCCGATCTCCTCTTTGAGCCGCGAGACCAACAACAGGTTGTAGTCCGATCCCACCGCCAACAGGATGATGACCGTCAGCGGCAGCACGATCCACTGCAGGCCCACCCCGAGAATGTCCTGCCACAACAGCACCGACAGACCGCAGGCGGTGCCCAGCGAGGCCAGCACCGTGCCGACGATCACCAGCGACGCCACCAGGCTGCGGGTGATCAGCAGCATGATCGAGAAGATCAGGATCAGCGTGGACAACCCGGCGATCATCAGGTCGATCTTCACGCCGTCCTGCATGTCGCTGTACATCGACGCGGTGCCGGCCAGCGACACCTTCGAGCCTTCCAGGGGAGTTCCCTTGATCGCGTCCGCGACGGCGTCCCGGATGCCCTGGACATGCTCGATGCCTTCGACCGAGGCGGGGTCGCCCTGGTGGGTGATGATGAATCGCACGGCGTGGCCGTCGGGCGAGACGAACATCTTCAGTCCCCGGATGAAGTCGGGGTTGTCGAAGACCTCCGGCGGCAGGTAGAAGGAGTCGTCGTTTTTGGCCTCGTCGAAGAACTTGCCCATCAGCGTCGAGCCTTCGGCGTTCTCCTGCAGGTGGTGCTGGATGCCCGACATCGAACTGTGGGTGGCGAGCATGAAGCCGCGCATCTTCTTCATCGAGTCGATGGTCTTGGGCAGGTCTTCGAGCATCTGCGGCATCAAGACGTCGAGCCGGTCAACGTCTTTGATGGTGGTGCCCATGTCATCGGTCATGGCGTCGACGTCGTCGAGCATGTCGAACATCGACCGCGTGGAAGCGCAGATGGGGATGTCGAAGCAGTGCGGCTCCCAATAGAAGTAACTGCGCAGCGGGCGGAAGAAGTCGTCGAAGTCCGACACGTGCTGGCGCACCGTCTCGATGTCGAGCTGCAGCTCGTGCATGTGGGCGGTCATGTCGTGGGTGGTGTCGACGACCTGCTGCATCACCCCGTACATGTGCTCCATGGTGGCCACGGTCCGGCCCATCTCGTCGGCCTGTTCCAGCATCGAGGCCATGGAGTCGTTCATGAACTTCGCGGTCTGCAGCTGACCGGAGGCCTGCATGGCGATCTGAAACGGAATGGAGCTGTGTTCGATCGGCGCACCGAGCGGACGGGTGATGGTCTGCACCCGCCCGATACCGCGCTCGTGGAAGACGGTCTTGGCGATTCGATCGATGACCAGCATGTCCGCCGGATTGCGCAAGTCGTGCCCGGCGTCGACCATGAGCAGTTCGGGATTCATCCGGGCCTGGGAGAAGTGCCGTTCGGCCGCCGTCTGGGCGACGTTGGCCGCGATGGTCTCGGGGGTGAAGTGCCGGTCGTTGTAGTTGGGCACGTAGGTCGCCAGAGCCACGAACCCGATCGCCGCGATGAAGGTGGTCACCACGATGATCGGCTTCGGCCACCGCGTCACCAGGGTGCCGATACGGCGCCAGCCCCGTTCGGACACTTGACGTTTGGGGTCGAAGATCCCGAATTTGGATGCGACCACCAGCACCGCCGGAGCCAGGGTCAGGCCCGCCACCATGGTGGCCACCAGCGCGATGGCGCACGGCACACCCATGGTCTGGAAGTACGGCAGCTTGGTCGCGGTCAGACACAGGCAGGCGCCGACGATGGTCAGGCCGGAGCCCACGATCACGTGGACCACGCCGTTGTAGGCGGTATGGAACGCCTCTTCGCGGTCCTGGCCGCGGGAGCGGGCCTCGTGATAGCGGCCCAGCAGGAAGATGAAGTAGTCGGTGCCGGCGGCAATGGTCAGCATCGTGACCATACTGACCGCGTAGGGGGTCAGGCCGATGATGTCCAGGTTGCCGGCCGTGGCCACAATGCCTTCTGCCGCATACAGTTCGAAGCGCACCAGGATCAGCGCGACGATAGCCGACCGCAGCGATCGGTAGATGGCGAGCAGCATCACGAAGATGACGCCGATGGTGACCGCCGTCATCAGTTCCATGCTGTTGTGCGCGGCGATCAGGGTGTCGGTGTTGAGCACCGTGTTGCCGGCCACGTGCGCCTGCACGCCCGGCGGCGCGGGTACGCCCTCGACGATCTTGCGCACGGCGGCCACCGAGGCGTGGCTGGGCGTGGTGCCCTGGGCTCCGTCGAGGAAGACCTGCACGTAGGCAGCCTTGCCATCCGGGCTCTGGGAGCCGGCGGCGGTGAGCGGATCGCTCCAGAAGTCCTGCACGTTCTGGACATGCCGGTCGGCTTTGAGCTTGGCGACGATCTCGTTGTAGTACTCGTGCGCGCTGTCGCCGAGCTTGTCGTCACCCTCGAGCACGACCATCGCGGTGGAGTCGGTGTCGAACTCCTCGAACTTGTGGCCGATGCCCATCATGTCCTTGAACGCCGGCGCGTCCAATGGCGCCATCGGCACCGAGTGCTTGCCCGCCACCACACCCAGCTTCGGGGTGAACACCGTCGTTCCGATCGCAATGAGCAGCCAGAAGATGATGATGGGCACGGCCAGTACCCAGAGCAGCCGGGCGATGCGGGAGCGCGGCTGGTCCACTCGGTTGCTCATACGGACTTCACCAGGCAGTAGATGAAGGGCTTGTACTCGTCGATGCTGCGGTCGTCGCGGACGTTGTCGTCGACGATGATCCGGCAGCGCAGGTGGTCCATGGCGGTGTCGCCCTGCGCGACGATGTTGGCCGACATCGACGGCAACGTGGTGACGATGGTGTGCGACCACGGCAGCGGCGCGTCCTCGATCAGGTGCGGTTGCCCGTTCTCGTCGAGAAAGTTGATGTTGACGGTGCCGCCCGAGGGGGCCGTCAGTTCATAGGTGATGTGTTTGGGGTTGAAGGGCTTGGTCTCGTCGGCGTTGGGGTCGGCGGTGGCCACCCGGGCGCCGGCGCCGAAACTGTTGCGGACCCGGACCACCACGTAGGCGCCCAGCGCGATCACCACCACCAGAAGCAGCGGTATCCACAGCCTGCGGACCAGTGCGAACACCCACGCCTCCTTGCCCCCTGCTGCCGCGAGGATCTGGGCCGCGGCACACAGACGTGCGCCACAGGCGGAACCCGGGTTCCGTCTGGGCCGGGACGGAGATTACCGCATCGCGACCAGCCCACGGAAGATCGGCCGCTGGTAGGTTCCACCTGGATGTTCGCGGCCCGCAACGGCATGCGCCGCAACCCCACACTCACCCGTCCACGCGTGAACCCGGGAGCCTGCCGTGAGCATTGTCGCCCTGCACACCGACCTACCGATCTCCGCGCAGCACGCCGCGGCACTGGCACGCAAACCCGCCCTGATGCAATACGTGCTCGCCCCACTGGTCACCCTGCCCAGGCTGACCGCACCGGAGCACCTCGACGTCGGGACCCGCCTGTCGGCGCGGCTGTGGTGGTTCGGGGTCATCCCAGCCTGGACCCATCACCTGGAAATCCGGCAACTCGACGAGCTGACGATCTATACCAACGAGCGCAGCGGGCCGGTTCGCACCTGGAACCACCGGTTGACGTTCACGCCCCTCGACGAGCAGCGCTGCCGCTACACCGACGAGATCGAGACCGATGACGGCATCATCGGCGCGCTCACTCGGATGTTCATCCGGCTGCTGTTCACCCACCGGCATCGCCGCTGGCGCACCCTCGCCGCCATCGTGGCTTAGCCGCCTGCGCGCCCGGCGTTTCCCTGCCCGCAGGCTTGGCGGATGTCCGAGAAATCTCTACCGGGAACGGGCCTTAACTACTACCCTTGGTCGTAGCATCGGCTGCGCAGCCCCGGGGAGATGGCCCATGGACGTCGTTGACTTATCGCGGTGGCAGTTCGGGATCACCACCGTCTATCACTTCATCTTCGTGCCGCTGACCATCGGTTTGGCGCCGTTGGTCGCAGTCATGCAGACGGTGTGGTTCCGAACGAACAACCCCGCCTGGTACCGGCTCACCAAGTTCTTCGGCAAGCTCTTCCTGATCAACTTCGCACTGGGCGTGGCCACCGGAATCGTCCAGGAGTTCCAGTTCGGCATGAACTGGAGCGAATACTCCCGCTTTGTCGGCGATGTGTTCGGGGCCCCCCTGGCGATGGAGGGCCTGGCCGCCTTCTTCTTGGAGTCCACCTTCATCGGGCTGTGGATCTTCGGCTGGGACCGCTTGCCGCGGGCGATACATCTGCTGTGCATCTGGATTGTCGCGATCGCCACAAACCTCTCGGCGTTCTTCATCATCGCCGCCAACTCGTTCATGCAGCATCCGGTCGGCGCGCACTTCAATCCGGAGACCAAACGCGCCGAACTGGACAGCATCCTGGCGCTGTTCACCAACAACACCGCCCAGGCCGCGCTGTCGCACGCGATAAGCGGCGCATTCTTGACGGCCGGCACATTCGTCGCCGCGGTGTGCGCCTGGTGGATGGTCCGGTCCCGCGCCGACGGCTCGCTCGCGGCCGCCGTGGACGCCGGCACCATGTACCGGCCGGCAACCGTTCTGGGATGTTGGGTCGCGCTGGTCGCCGCGGTGGCGTTGTTCTTGACCGGCGACGTGCAGGGCAAGCTGATGTTCGTCCAGCAACCGATGAAGATGGCGTCGGCGGAATCGTTGTGCGACACCGCAACCGACCCTAACTTCTCGGTCCTGACCATCGGGCGCCAAAACAACTGCGACCACCTCACCCGGGTGATCGAGGTGCCCTATCTGCTACCGCTGCTGGCGCAGGGCCGGATCAGCGGTGTTCGGCTCGACGGGGTCCGCGACATCCAGCAGAGCTTCGAGCAGAAATTCGGGCCCGGCGACTACCGGCCGAATCTGTTCGTCACCTATTGGTCGTTCCGTGTGATGATCGGCCTACTGCTGGTGCCGGTGCTGTTCGCGATGGCCGCCCTGTGGCTGACGCGGCGCGGGCAGATCCCCGGCCAGCGCTGGCTCGCCTGGTTCGCGCTGCTGACCATTCCCACCCCCTTCCTGGCCAACATCTCCGGCTGGGTCTTCACCGAAATGGGCCGTCAGCCCTGGGTCGTGGTCCCCAACCCGACCGGCGATCCCGGGGTACGGCAGACCGTCGCGCAAGGCGTCTCGGGAAACAGCGCAGGGATGGTGGTCACCTCCCTGGTGATGTTCACGCTGGTCTATGCGGTGCTCGCGGTGATCTGGTTCTGGTTGATCAGCCGCTATGTGGCCCAAGGGCCGACCGACCACGATGCCGAACCGGCGCCGCCGGCACCGCTGGACGAAAACGATGTGGCGCCACTGTCATTCGCCTACTAAGGCCGGGTTGAACGGATAGCACCGGATAAGGAGGTCGCTGCGGTGGACCTACAACAGCTGTGGTTCGTGTTGGTCGCGGTGCTGTTCACCGGCTTTTTCATCCTGGAAGGCTTCGACTTCGGGGTGGGCATGCTGATGGCGCCGTTCGGCCGCGTCAGCACCGGCGACCCTGAGGCACACCGACGGGCCGCGCTGAACACGATCGGACCGTTCTGGGACGGCAACGAGGTCTGGCTGATCACCGCGGGCGGGGCGATGTTCGCCGCGTTTCCGAACTGGTACGCCACGGTGTTCTCCACGCTGTCCCTGCCTCTGCTGGCCATCCTGTTCGGCATGATCGTGCGCGCCGTCGCGATCGAATGGCGGGGCAAGGTCAACGACTCCCGGTGGCGCGCCTGGGCCGATGCCGGTATCGCCGCCGGGTCCTGGCTGCCGGCGATCCTGTGGGGCGTGGCGTTCGCCGTGCTGGTCCGGGGCCTGCCGGTGGACGCCGACCACCACGTCCGCCTGGCGTTCGGCGATGTGATCAACACCTACACGCTCCTGGGCGGCCTGGCCACCGGCGGCTTGTTCCTGTTCTACGGCGCGGTGTTCACCGGCCTGAAAACCGCCGGGGCGATTCGCGACGACGCGCACCGTTTCGCCAACCTGTTGGCGCTTCCGGTGACCGCGCTGGTCGCCGCGTTCGGAGTCTGGACCCAGCTCGCCCACGGCACCGGTTGGACCTGGCTGGTGCTGGGCGTCGCGGTGGTCGCGCAGTTGGCCGCGGTGGCGCTGGTGTGGCGCCGGGCGTCCGACGGCTGGGCGTTCACGTGCTCGGCAATCGTCGTCGCGGCCGTGGTGGTCCTGCTGTTCGGCGCCCTGTATCCGGCACTGCTGCCCTCCACGTTGGATCCGCAGTGGAGCCTGACGATCTACAACGCCTCATCGACCCCCTACACGTTGAAGATCATGACCTGGGCGGCGGTGATCTTCGCGCCGCTGGCAATCGCGTACCAGGGTTGGACGTACTGGGTGTTTCGGCAGCGCATCTCCGCCGAGCAGATTCCACAGTCCATCGGGCTGGTTAGGCAGCCGTCCTGACCGCCCGGGGTTCCCGGGCGCCGCTGGACCCGCGCCTGTGGCGGGCCTCGGCCGCCGTGCGCCGCTTCCTGGTCGCCATGGTGGGCTGCGGAGTGGTGATCGCCGCCTGCGCACTCGGCTCCGCGATAGCGTTGGGCTACATCGTGTCCGGGGTGATCACCCAACCGTCGACGCGCAGCGTCACGCACTGGACGCCCCTGTTGGCAGCTCTTGCAGCGTTGTTCGCCCTACGTACGCTGGCGCACTGGCTGCAGGCCAGGCTGGGGCAGCGCGGGGCCAGCGCGGTGATCGCCGAACTCAGCGGGCAGGTGCTGCGCGCGGTGACTGCACGCGCTCCCGGCCGCCTGGCCGCCGAACGCGACGCCGCGGCGACGGTGGTCACCCGCGGACTGGACGGTCTGCGCTCCTACTTCACCTCCTATCTGCCCGCGCTGCTGCTGGCCGTGATCCTTACCCCGATCACGGGCGCGGTGATCGCCGCGTTCGACCTGCGGTCAGCGGTTCTGGCGTTCATCACGTTGCCCCTGATCCCGGTGTTCATGGTGCTGATCGGCCTGGCCACCGCGGACAGGTCGGTGGCGGCCCTGGCGGCCCAGACGACGTTGCAGGCGCGTCTGATGGACCTGATCGCCGGCATCCCCACCCTGCGCGCGCTCGGGCGGGCGAGCGGACCGCAGGACCGCATCGCCGAACTGTCCCGCGCGCAGCGCCGGTCGACCATGGCCAGCCTGCGTGTCGCGTTCCTGTCGGCACTGGTCCTCGAACTGCTGGCCACGCTGAGCGTGGCCGTGGTCGCCGTCAGCATCGGCCTGCGGCTGGTGTTCGGCGAGATGAGCCTGACCGCCGGGCTGACCGTGTTGCTGCTGGTGCCCGACGTGTACTGGCCGCTGCGCCGAATCGGCGTGGAGTTTCACGCCGCCCAAGACGGGCGCGCTGCCGCGGACAAGGCTTTCGCTCTGATCGGCGAGACCGCTGCACGGATTCCAGGAGACCGCGGGGTGGCTGCGCGGGGGGCACCGATACGGCTCGAGGGCCTCAGCGTGGCCGGCCGGGACGGTGCGGCGCCGGCCGGCCTGGACGCGGTGGTCGAGCCCGGTCAGGTGACGGTGCTGACCGGAGCCAACGGCGCGGGCAAGAGTACGGTGCTGGCGGCCATCGCAGGCCTGACCAGTCCGTCCTGTGGACGCATCACGGTGGGCGGCGTCGACGTGGCGACGCTCGACTTGCCCAGCTGGTGGGCCCAACTGTCGTGGTTGCCGCAGCGCCCGGCGCTGATCCCGGGCACGGTGGCGGACAACCTCGCGTTGTTCGGCGACCTGGTCGAGCCGCAGGATGCCTGCGCGGCAGCCGGATTCGACGCGGTGCTCGCGGAGTTGCCCGACGGCGCGCGCACCCGGGTGGGCCGCGGCGGGCTGGGGTTGTCGTTGGGGCAACGGCAGCGGCTCGGGCTGGCTCGCGCACTGGGCTCACCGGCCCCGGTGTTGTTGCTCGACGAACCGACCGCGCATCTGGACCCCACGGCAGAACAACGCGTGCTGGCGGCCCTGGTGGACCGTGCGCGCGCCGGAGCGACGGTGGTGGTGGTGGGCCACCGCGCCCCCGTGCTGGCGATCGCCGATCAGGTCGTCACCGTTCACAGCGAGGGAGTCGCCCGTGCGGTGCCGGTCTGATCCACTGGTGGCGGCTCTGCGGCTGCTGCGGCCACGCCTGTCCCGGCTGCTGCTGGCCGGTCTGCTCGCGACCCTGTCGCTGTGCAGCGCGCTGGCGTTGGCCGCCGTCTCGGCCTGGCTGATCACCCGGGCCTGGCAGATGCCACCGGTGCTGGACCTGTCGATCGCCGTGGTGGCGGTGCGGGCGCTGGCAATCTCGCGCGGGGTGCTGCACTACTGCGAGCGGCTGGTGAGCCATGACACCGCCCTGGCGGCGGCGGGCACCGCCCGGGTGCAGCTCTACCGGCGCCTGGCCTACGGCCCCGCGCAGACCGCGGTGCGGTTGCGCAGCGGAGAGTTGGTGGCCCGCCTTGGCTCCGATGTCGATGAGCTCTCCGACGTCTTGGTCCGCGCCGTCCTCCCGATCGGGGTGGCCGCGGTACTGGGTGTCGTTGCCACCGCGGCGATCGCGGTGATCTCCCCGGCGGCCGCGGCGGTACTGGCCGGGTGCCTGCTGGCCGCCGGAGTGGTGGCACCGTGGCTGGCCGCGCGGGCCGCCGCGGCACAGCAGAGCAGCGCCCGCGAGCACCTCGGCGAGCGTGACATCGCGGCGCTGCATGCGCTCGACCACGCGCCGGAGCTGCGGATCGCCGGTCTGCTGCCCGCCGTCATCGCCGAGTCCCAGCGTCGCCAGCAGGCCTGGGGCGCGGCGCTGGACGCAGCGGCCAAGCCGGCCGCGCTGGCCGCGGCCCTGCCCACCGCCGCGGTCGGGGTCAGCGTGCTCGGCGCCGCGGTAGCCGGAATCGGGCTCGCCGACGTCCTGGCGCCCACCACGGTGGCGGTCCTGATGTTGCTGCCGCTGTCGGCCTTCGAGGCGACCACCGCACTGCCGGGGGCCGCCGTCGCGCTGACCCGTGCGCGGATCGCGGCGCAGCGGCTGGTCGATCTGGCGCCCGAAGAACCCCCGAGCGGGCCCGCGCCGGCGCTGCATCGCCCGGCGCCGGGAGCGACCCCGGCGCTGCACGCCGATCTGGTCTCGGGATTTCGCGACGAGCGATCCGTGCGGGTCGAACTCGATCTGGCGCCCGGGGATCGGCTGGCGGTCACCGGCCCCAGCGGGGCCGGCAAGACGACTCTGCTGATGACGTTGGCGGGCCTGGTGACGCCGCTGGCCGGTGGCGTTCGGGTCGGCGGCCGTCCGTTGCCGGAGCTGGCCGAGTCCGACCTGCGATCAGCCGTCGGTTTCTTTGCCGAGGACGCCCACATCTTCGCGACCACCGTCCGGGACAACCTCCTGGTGGCGCGGGGCGACTGCCACGACGACGAGCTGCGCACAGCCATGAGCCGGGTGGGCCTGGCGCCCTGGCTGGCCGGTCTGCCCGACGGCCTGGCCACCGTCCTCGCCGGCGGCGCCCAGGCATTGTCGGCGGGACAGCGGCGGCGGCTGCTGCTGGCCAGGGCCATGTTGTCGCCGGCGGCCATCGTGGCGCTCGACGAGCCCACCGAGCATCTCGACGCCGCCGACGCCGACGACCTCCTGCGGGCGATTCTCGCGGTGCCCGGCCTGTTCGGCGCCGACCGGACGGTGGTGGTGGCCACCCACCACCTCTGCGGGGAGGGCCCGTTCCGGCGACTCGTCCTGGGATAGGCACCGCCTCGGGCGCCGGCGCGCACGCTAGGGTGCTGTGGTCGGCTTCCGCAACCAGCCCGATAGAACGGTTGAGTCACCTCATGACCGCAGCACAGACATCCCCGATGCAAGCCCGGGTCGGCCATTACTACCAAATGGACGGCACCTACCTGGTGGGTCGGGAGAAGGTCCGCGAGTACGCGCGCGCCGTGCAGGACTACCACCCCGCGCACTGGGACGTCGCCGCCGCCGCCGAAATGGGTTACTCGGGTCTGGTCGCGCCGCTCACGTTCACCTCGGTACCGGGCATGACCTGCAACCGCCGCATGTTCGAATCCGTGGTCGTCGGTTACGACACCTTCATGCAGACCGAAGAGGTCTTCGAGCAGCACCGGCCCATCGTCGACGGTGACGAACTGCACATCGACGTGGAGCTGACCTCCGTGCGCCGCGTCGCGGGCCGCGACCTGATCACGGTGACCAACACCTTCACCGACACCGCCGGAGAGCGGGTACACACCCTGCACACCACTGTGGTCGGGGTGACGGCCGAGGACATCGATCCGACGGTCAAGACCGCCGTGCACAACGCGATGATGCACGACGTCAACATTCTCGACGTGGGCGACGCCGACGCTGCGTACCACAAGACGGTGCGACCCGAAGGGCAGGTGCGGATCTCCGAGGCCGGTGTGACCCGTACCCCGGGGACCCCGTCGTTCGATGACGTGCGGGTCGGTGACGAACTCCCGGTGCGCCACACCCGGTTGACGCGCGGTGATCTGGTGAACTACGCCGGTGTCGCCGGTGACGCCAACCCCATCCATTGGGACGAAGACATCGCCAAGCTGGCCGGACTGCCCGACGTGATCGCGCACGGCATGCTCACCATGGGGCTGGGCGCCGGTTTCGCCTCCGCCTGGACCGGCGACCCGGGTGCCGTCACCCGCTACGCGGTGCGGCTGTCCGCACCGGCGATCGTGTCGGCCAAGGAGGGCGCCGACATCGAGTTCAGCGGCCGAATCAAGTCGTTGGACCCGGCTACCCGCAGCGGCGTCATCCTGGTGTCGGCGAAGTCCGACAGCCGGAAGATCTTCGGCTTGGCGACCCTGCACGTCCGCTTCCGCTGACCAGTCCCTGAGCCGGCCGGGCCGGCTGCCAGGACTTGTGCAGCGCAGCGCCAGCCAAGCCCCAGTCCACTGCCAGCTGTTGTCCAGAAGTACTGCGTAGCATCGGTCGACTGAGATGGCGAATGGTGCGGAATTCACGCCCCGACGATGTGGCGATTCCGCGGTTTTCCGGGGCGGCTGTTGCTCTGGCCGGCGAAATGAACCGGCCACCAATTGTGTTCCTTGGAATTAATTGCCAGCTGGCCGCCAAATTGCTTAAGTAAGCCGGCGACCACCATGGATAGCCTTATGCCAGCTGTCTCACAACACTTTTCAATAATCCACTGCTACCACTATCAACGGAAAGTCCCACGCTTGTTACATCGCTGGCACCCCGAATAGACAACGGCCGTCTAGGGTTTGGTTGACGGCGATTTACCAGCGCCGGCACCGACGTGTGACGTGAGGAGTCACCCGAGATGGATTTCGCAGCACTGCCGCCGGAGGTCAACTCCGGCCGGATGTACGCGGGGGCCGGTTCCGGCCCCCTGCTGGCGGCCGCTTCGGCATGGGACGCGCTCGCCGCGGAACTCAGTTCCACGGCGTCGTCCTACGAGTCCGTGGTCTCAAGCCTCGCCGGGGAATGGTCCGGGCCCTCCTCCGGCTCGATGGCCAGCGCGGCCGAGCCGTACGTGACGTGGATGGCCACCACCGCCGCCCAAGCCGAGTACTCCGCCAACCAGGCCCGCGCCGCGGCAGCCGCCTACGAGGCGGCGTTCGCCGCCACCGTGCCGCCACCGGTGGTCGCGGCCAACCGGGTTCAGCTGGCGACCCTGATCGCGACCAACTTCCTCGGCCAGAACACGCCCGCCATCGCCGCCACCGAGATCGAGTACGCCGAGATGTGGGCACAGGACGCGGCGGCCATGTACGGCTACGCCGGATCGTCGGCAGCGGCAACGGCGCTCACACCGTTCAGCCAGCCGCCGGAGACCACGAACGCGGCCGGTATCGCCGGCCAGGAGGCCGCCTCCGCAGAGGCGACCGCGAACTCGGCGACGTCGAATATCGCCCAACAGGTCTCCCAGATGCTGAACGCGATGCCCCAGGTGCTGCAGACGCTCGGGTCCGGCCCGGCCGCGGCGACCGTGCCTCCGTCCTTTGCGGCTGACCTGGCCAACTGGAACACGATCTGGGGCACACTGACCGGCCCGTACAGCCCGTTGCTGGGCTGGACCTCCCTGATCGGTGGACCGTTCCTGTCCGCCGGCCAGATCTACTCCTGGCCCATCAACGCCATGGCTGTGCAGTCCTTCTTAGCCGGCCCCAAACCCATCACCGGGGCGCTGCTGCCGCTGGCACCGCTGACGCAAGCAGCACTGCCGACAACCGGTCTGAGCAGCGCCACCGGGGCGCTGGGCAGCGCGGCGACAGTCGGCAAGTTGTCGGTGCCTGCTTCCTGGGCGGTCGCAGCCCCGGCGACCAAGCTGGTCAGCATGGCGTCGTCCCTTCCGGCGACGCTGGAGGCCGCTCCGATGGCCGCAGTCGCCGGCCAAGACGCCATGTTCGGCCAGATGGCCCTGTCCAGCCTGCTGGGCCGCGGCATGGGAACCACCGCCACTCAGGGTGTCGGCGCGGCCACCCGGTCCCTGCGAAACAGCGGCGGGGCCGATGCTTTCGGTCCCATTCCGCCCGGTGAAGCCGATCCCGCAGCGGCCACCATCATCGTGATCCCGGCGCTGGATGAGTGAGACAGCGATGAGCAAACCCGGCCACTGCCCGCTGACCCAGTCGCACGCGACCAGATAAGGGTGTCGAAATGTACTTCTCACTGCTCCCCCCGGAGATCAACTCCGGCAACATGTACGCCGGCGCCGGTTCGGCGTCGCTGACCGCAGCCGCAACCGCATGGGGTCGACTGGCCGGCGAACTGAGCTCGGCTGCAGCCGAATACAACGCGGTGCTCACCTCGCTCGCGAGCGAATCATGGACCGGACCGTCAGCGGCGGCGATGACGGCCGCCGCTGAGCCCTACATCGCCTGGATGTCGGCGACCGCGGCCACCGCCGCCCAGGCGGCTGCCCAGGCGCAGGCGGCCGCGACCGCCTACGAAGCCGCATACGCGGCGACCGTGCCCCCGGAAGTCGTCGCCGCCAATCGCGCCCAGAACGCCATGCTGCAGGCCACAAATCTCCTCGGCCAGAATCTGGCGGCCATCGCGGCGAATGAGGCGCAGTACCTGGAGATGTGGGCCCAAGATGCCGCTGCCATGCAGACCTACGCCGCGTCGGCGACGGCAGCCACCAAGGTCACCGCATTCACCGAACCGCCGCCGACCACCACCGGCACCGCCGCGGCGACATCGGCGAGCAGCGCCGCCTCGGCGGCAGCGACTGCGGGAGGCAACCCGATCCTGCAGTTCTTCGCCGACATCGCGACCCAGTACAACACCCTTATCAACAATGCCCTGGCCACCCTGACCGGGAACCCCACTGCCGGTTCGACGTTCTCCGCCTTGTTCGCCGCGGCCAAGGCTCCTCTCGGCCTGACCACGCAGTTCAACGACGTCTCACTGCTGGTCAACTGGCCGATCGGGGCCTACACCAAGTTTGCGACTCCGCTGGGCCGGGCTTTCGAAGGCCTGCCGGCCAGCGGCCTGGGCGCCGGGCTGCGGGCGGGCACCGCCGCCGGGCTTTCCTCGACGGTGTCGGCCACCATGGCGGAGGCGAACCTGGTGGGCAACCTGTCCGTCCCGCCGAGCTGGGCCTCGGCCAGCCCGGCGATCCGGCTGGCGGCCACCGGCGGTTCCGCCGCAGGCCTGGCCGCCGCGCCCGCCGCGGGAATGGCTGGTGGCCTGCTCAACCAGGCGGCGCTGGGCGCGATGGCCGGCGGCGCCCTGGGCAGCGCCACCCCGCGCTCCGCCGGAAGCGGGCGCATCCGGATTCAGGGCGGTAAGGCCAAGACCCCCGTCAAGCTCGACGCGGTGATCGCCAAGCTGCAGAGCCAGCCCGAGGCGGTCCAGCACTGGAACGTCGACCAGGCCGGACTCGACGAACTGCTTGAGGAGTTGTCCCGCAAGCCCGGTGTCCATGCCGTGCACCTCAAGGGCTCGAAGAAAACCGGTACCCCGCTGAGCTGACGCCCACCGGCGGCGCCTATTCCTCCCCGCGAAAGTGAGACGAACATGCTGGTCGAGTTTTGGCAGAACTTCACGCACAACCTGTTCAAGCCACTGCTGCTGTTCTTCTACTTCGGCTTCCTGATCGCCATCGCCAAGGTCCCCTTCGAGTTCCCGAACGCGCTGTATCAGGGGTTGACGATGTACCTGTTGCTGGCCATCGGCTGGCACGGCGGCGAAGAGCTCGCCGAGATCGACCTCTCGCAGATCGGCGGAATCCTCGGATTCATCGTCGTCGGATTCGTCTTGAACTTCCTGATCGGCACACTGGCCTACCTGCTGCTGAAGTACATGACGAAAATGCGGGAGGTCGACCGGGCAACGGTCGCCGGATACTACGGCTCCGACTCGGCCGGAACCTTCGCCACCTGCATGGGCGTGCTGGCCACCGTGGGGATGGCCTTCGACGCCTACATGCCCGTGATGCTGGCCATCATGGAGATCCCCGGTTGCCTGGTGGCGCTGTTCCTGGTCGCCCGGTTACGCCACAAAGGCATGGACGCCGACGGGAACATGCCCCACGAGCCGGGCTACACGGTGCCGGCGGGCGCGCGGCCCGCCGTGGCGGCAGCCCACGGCGCCGACCCCACGGGCGGGTTGTCGCTGGAGATGACTCCCGAGCGCCGCGCGGAGGCCGAGGGGACCCCCAACGGCCGCCTGATCAGCCGGGAACTGGTGCGGGAGGTCTTCCTCAACCCGGGCATCTGCCTGCTGCTCGGCGGCATCGTCATCGGCTTCGTCAGCGGCCTACAGGGCTCCAAGGTCACCGGCGTCGACGACCCGGTCTTCGTCACCGCATTCCAGGGTGTGCTGTGCCTGTTCCTGCTGGAGATGGGCCTGACCGCAGCACGCAAGCTCAAGGACCTGCGCGCCGCGGGCCGTGGTTTCGTCTTCTTCGGCCTGCTGGCTCCCAACCTTTTCGCCACCCTGGGCCTGTTCGTGGCGCACACCTACTCGCAGCTGACCGGCGTCCACTTCCAGTTGGGCACCTATGTCTTGTTCGCGGTGCTGTGCGGCGCGGCGTCGTATATCGCTGTCCCGGCCATTCAGCGGCTGGTGATCCCGGAGGCCAGTCCCAGCCTGCCGCTGGCCGCATCGCTGGGCCTGACGTTCTCCTACAACGTGACCATCGGGATACCCCTGTACATCGAGCTCGCGCACCTCATCACCTCGCAGTAAGGGATTACGCGGCATGCAGACCCCAGGAATTCGCTTGGGCAGGATCGGCAACGTCGTGCGCGGCGTCGTGTCGGCATGGCTCGTTGCCGCCGCCATCGGCGCGCCGGCGCACGCAGACCCCGGCGACGGTGCCGGCGACGCCGCCTTTCTGGCGGCCATACGGGCCGCGGGACTCACCTTCGCCAGTGAAGAACAGGCCATTGTGGCCGGGCACGCCGTCTGCAGCATGGCCAACAACGGCGAGACCGGATTACAGGTCGTCAAACAACTCACGGCCGACAATCCCGGGCTGACCATGGACGCCGCCGCGCACTTCGCGGCGGCCGCCGCGAACGCCTACTGCCCGCACCAGCTGGCGAAGTAACCCGCCGAGGCTAGGGCTTGGTCAGCTCTGCGTAACGCGACAGGTGCTGTTCGGTGGTGCCGAACTCGTATTGCAGTGCGGTGAGCCGTTTGAAGTAGTGGCCGATGGCCAGCTCCTCGGTCATGCCCATCCCGCCGTGCAGCTGTACCGCCTGCTCCCCGACGAAGCGCGCCGCCCGGCCGATGGTGGCCTTGCCGGCCGAGACCGCACGCGCCCGGGTGGCTTCGTCGGCCTCGAGGTTGAGCATCGCCAGGAACACCGCGGCGGCGGACTGCTCGACTTCCATGAACATGTCCACCATGCGGTGTTGCAGCACCTGGAAACTACCGATCGGCTGGCCGAACTGCTGGCGCTGCTTGCAGTATTCGACGGTGTCCGCCAGCACTTTTCGCATGCACCCGACCGCTTCGGAGCAGACCGCCGCCGCACCCTCGTCGCGGGCCTGCGCCAACGACGGCCATGCCGCGCCCCGCTCGCCCAGCAGTGCGTCAGCGCCAAGCCGCAGATCGGTCAGGGTGACATCGGCGGCGCTGCGATCGTCGATGGTCCGGTACGGGTGCATGGCGATACCCGCGGCACCGGCCTCGGTGAGGAACAACGAGACGCCCTCGTCGCCCTCGACGCGCGCCGTGACCAGCAGATGGGTGGCCAATGGTGCTGCCACCACCGTGATCTTGGAGCCGTTGAGCACCCAGCCGTCGCCGTCGGGCCGGGCGGTGGTCTGCGCGTCCTGCCACCGGTCCGCCGATTCCGCTTCGGTGGCGGCCACTGCCACTACGGCGTTGCCGGCCACCAGTTCTTTGAGAACCTCCGCAGCCCGCGGACTCCCGGAGCGCTGCAGCAGGCCGCCGGCGACGACAACGGCGTCGACGTAGGGTTCGATCACCAGCGCATGCCCGAGCGCCTCGGTGATGACCATGAGTTCCACTGCGCCGCCGCCGATTCCGTCGAACTCCTCGGGCAGCGTCGCACCCAGGATGCCCAGTTCTTCGGCGAAGGCGCGCCAGATGCCGGGCTGCCAGCCGGCGCCGGTTTTGACCGCCGCGCGGCTGGTCTCGAGGTCGTAGCGAGCGGCGAGGAACTTGGTGATGCCGTCGCGCAGCATCTGCTGCTCATTGTTCAAGGTGAAGTCCATCAGAGCCCCAATGCCGCTTTGGCCAGAATGTTTCGCTGAATTTCGTTGCTACCGGCGTAGATCGAGCCCGCGCGGTCGTTGAAGTAGCGCAACGGCGCCACCGCCTGCCACGGCTCGCCGGACGCGTAGCCGTCGGCCGGCGGTTGGTAGTCGGCGATCGGCCCGCCGGGCGCGGTGACGTGCGGCTGATAGATCCGCCCGCGCGGTCCGGCCGCCTCCAACGCCAGTGCGGTCAGCTCCTGACTCAATTCCGTTCCCAGGACTTTGAGCATCGATGACGACGCCCCGGGGTTGCGTCCCTCGGCCACCGCCGCGAGCACCTGGTATTCCAGGATCTCCAGCACCTCGGCGCGGATCCGCGCGTCGGCGAGCTTGCGCATGAAGGCGTGGTCGTCGGCGAGTCGGCCGCCGGCCGGTCCCGGCTGATCCTTGGCGGCCTCGGCGATCTCCTCGGCCACCACCTGCAGGGCCGGCGCCACCGCGCCGCCGCCGCGCTCGAACTCGAGCAGATACTTCGCCACCGTCCAGCCGCTGTCGATCTCCCCGATGACATTGGTCTTGGGCACCCGCACGTCGTCGAAGAAGACCTGGTTCTGGATCTCTTCACCGGAGGTCATCACCAGCGGACGGATCTCGATGCCGGGCGAGGTCATGTCGATCAGCACGAACGTGATGCCCTGCTGCTTCTTGGCGGCACGGGTGGTGCGGACCAAGGCGAACATCCAGTTCGCCTCGCCGGCGTGGGTGGTCCAGATCTTGCTGCCGGTGCAGACCAGGTCGTCGCCGTCGACGGTGGCCGCCATCGACAGGGACGCCAGGTCCGAGCCCGCCTCCGGCTCGGAGTAGCCCTGGCAGAAGAACACTTCGCCGGTGAGAATCCGCGGCAGGAAGTAATCCTTCTGCGCATCGGTGCCGAACCGGATGATGGCGTGGGCGACCATCCGGATTCCCATCGGTGACAGCGACGGGGCACCGGCGAGCGTCGACTCCCGGCTGAAGATGTAGTGCTGGGTCAGGCTCCAGTCACAGCCTCCGTGCTTGACCGGCCAGGCCGGGGCGGCCCAACCCCGCTCATGCAGAATCGCCTGCCAGGCCATGCTCGCCTCATGGTCGGCGTAGACACTGGTCATCAGCCTGCCCGCGCGGCGCAGCTCAGGGGTGAGTTTCTCGGCCAGAAACTGCCGCACCTCAGCCTGAAATGCCCGGTCTTCCTCCGACCACCGCAGATCCATTCATCTCCCCTGCCGTGTCGGCGGATTGCGTTTCCGCGCAGTGTAGCGGCAGCGCCGAGGGCTCCGGACTAACGGATGCGGCCCGCGATGCCATCCGCCAACAGGGCGCGGCCCAGCGCCGCGCCGTCGAGCAACCGGGTGATCCGTGTGTGGATCTGCCAGCGCCGCGCCGGCTCACCGGTTCGTCGCAGGTGAAAGTAGTTGGCGGCGCCGCGCGCCACACGGTATTCGGATCCCTGTTTGACCAACAGCGTCGACTCGCAGACGGCCACGGCCTCGTCACCGTGCACGGTGACCACCGCCGGGCCCAGGAAGTGCGTACAGCCCCGAGCGATCAGACCCTGGTGGCCATCGGAGCGCACCATCGCGGCGATGTCCTCGCGCCCGTTCATCAGCCAGTTTTCGACGTCGTAGACGCCGTCTTGGTGCCACAGCGCCGCCACGGCCTCGTCGTCGCCGACGTCGACCAGCGGGCCGTAGGACGCGATCAGCCGCTCGATCGCCCGCTCGTCTTCGATCTGCTGCAGACGCCGCTCCAGATCGGCCAACCGTTGCTCGTTCATCGCCGCTCCCGTCCCGGTAGATCGGCCAGTTCGGCCAGGGCGCTCAACTGCTCACAGAAGTGCGCCGCCGAGCGCGCCGCGATGGAGCAGGTGACATCGGTGGCGCCGAGGTTCGCCAGTCTGGCCAGCCGATCGAGGGTCAGCTGCCCCGCGCCGATCGGGTCCAGCGGCGCCGTCGACAAGACGACCGCGAAACCGTCGGGAAGGTCCACGCCGGCGAGGTGTTTCGCCAGCTGGTCACCGGTGAGACCGAACGGCATCCAGCCGTCGCCCAAGTCCACCGCCCGCCGCAGCGAGCGGCGCGTGTGCCCCCCGACCCAGATCGGCACCCGCGGCTGCAGGGCGCAGGGCTGCACGACCATCGAGTCGAAGCGGTAGTAGGTGCCGGCATAGCTGGGCCGCTCGGTCGACAGCGATGCCCGCAGCGCCTTCATCGCATCGTCGGCCCGGGCGCCGCGGTCTTCCCAGGCGGCGTCGAGCAGGTCGAATTCCTCCCGCAGCGAGCCGACCCCGACTCCCAGCGTCAGCCGTCCGGCACTGAGCCGGTCCAGGGTGCCGTAGCGTTTGGCTATCTCGAGCGGGTGGTGATATCCCAGCACCACAACCGAGGGCACCAGGCGAATCGCACGGGTGCGGGCTGCCAGGAACGACAGTGTCGCAACCGGATCCCAGTAGGTGGTCCCGCGGCCGGCAGCGGCTTGGTCGGGTACCGCGACATGCTCAGAACAGGTCAGGTAGGCGAAGCCGAGTTCGTCGGCTGCCGTCGCGATCGAGCCGAGGTCCTCGGCGCCGGCCTGCGCTTCCCAGCTCGACGCCACGCCGGGGATCTGGATCACCACCGGTGTGGCCAGGCCGAGCCGCATCAACGTGTCCGAGCAGTGTTGTGTCGCATGGATTCTGCGCCTTCCGTTGCGCCGCGGGAGTGGGGTAGCCTGGCCACAAACTAAAGTGAATTTTAGTTATGGAGGCGTCCCTTGTCCAGCACCAGGCCGGCACTACGGGCGGCCCCGGATCGAGCCGAGGCGGTGCTCGCCTCGCATCGGCTGATGCAGAAGTTGCTCGGTACCGAGCCCGGGAACACCGATGCCCCGGCCGCCGATTGATCGCGAGCCCGCCACACCGCGCACCCCGGCCCAGCGGCAGCGCTGCGAACGCATCCTTGCCGCGGCGGCGCAATTGGGAGCGCACGATGGCCTCGAGGCGGTCCGGATGCAGGACGTGGCCGATCAGGCGTCGGTGTCGATCGCGACGGTGTACCGCTACTACCCCACCAAACATCACCTGTTCAGCGCACTGTTGTTGCACTACACCCAGTCCGGCGGTGCGTCGCCCCCACCGACGGGATGTCCCGCCGCCGATGTCACCGAACTGATGGCCGGCATCTGCCGATCCATGTTGGCCCGCCCACGGCTGGCTCGCGCGATGATCACCTCGGTCAACGCCCGCAGGTCCGAGTCGGCGGCCACCGGTGACTTCGGTCTGCGCACCAGAATCCTGGCCGTCGCCGGGATCGGCGACCCCACGCCGCAGGACACCCAGCTGGCGCTGCTGGTCGAGCAGTGCGCCTACGGCATCTTGTCCTGGGCGGTGATGGGTGAGACCACGGCCGAACAGGCCGAACAGGACATGCGCCGGGCCGCGGAGCTGCTGCTGGCACCGTGGCGTGGCCGGCCGCCGCGGTGACCGGTGCCGTTGCCGTGGCCTGGACTCACGCAGGTCCCCGGAGTCCGCGGGGCAGGTCCCACTGACCGAAGTCGGCGGCCAGCACATCGTTGACGTCGACGTGCACGTCGTCGATGACGAAGCCCGGCTGGGTCGCGGTGACGATCTCACGCTGGAAAAGCACGGCCGCCGGTTCCCGGTCTCCGTGCGACCACGCCCCGGTCTGCCACGCCCATCGGTGGCCCGGGCTGGTCGATTCTCCGACGACTCCGTCGCGAATGGCCCAGGAGCATTGCCGCGCACCGCCGTAGACGCCGGTGCGGTCCACCCCGATCACCGAGTTGATGCCGCGGAACCATGCGACGGCCAGGCTTTTCCAGGTGGCGGCGTCGATATCTTCATCGACGCTGAAGAAGATCGGCGCCGACGGTGGGCCGCCGGCATCGGTGTGCAGCCGCATCGCGGTCCGGGCATCCGCGACGCCGCCGTCGTAGCCCCGGGTGAAGTCCGACGGGGACTGCGGCCAGCCGGGCTTGCCGAACTGGTAGCAACTGGCGACCTGCAGTCCGGCGGCGCGCAGCCCGTCGGCATAGTCGCGGCTGACCGGCTTGAAATCGAAAGTGGCCCCGGGCCGTAACTCCGAGACGTAGACCATCGCGCCGTCGAAGCCGGCGGCTTTGATCTGTTCGGGTGACACCAGGCGGTGCGCGAAGTCGATGACCCGCAGAGTGCTGGCGCCAACGCGTGGGGCGGGCACCGCCAGTGCCAGCCCCAGTAACGCGGTGTACCTGAGCACGTCGCGCCGCGAAGCGGAACGCATCACAACCGAAAAGGCTACCGGGCAGCACTCCCTGCAGCCTGCTGATCAGCCGATCCCGTCGCCGCGGCCGGCACGCCCGATCTGCTAGCCGGAGCCGGCCGGCGCGATGCGCTGCCGGATCAGGACTTCCTGGGCGGTGCTGGCCACATGCCTACCGGTTGAATCCACCATGGTGCCGTGCACCAGCGCACGGTGCCCGGAGGTGGCGACGGTGTGCTGGGTGTAGAGGTGCCAGCGCTCGAAATGCACTGGGCGGTGAATCCATACGGTGTGATCGAGGGTCAGGCCGATGTGCGTACCGACGTCCAGCGGCTGCGGATGGGCGCGGAACGCGGCGTCCACCAACAGGTAGTCACTGGCGTAGGCCAGCAACACCGCCTGCAGCTGCGCATCGCCGTCGACCAGTCGCGGCAACCGCATCCAATGCGCCGAAGGGCCCGGCGCCTGGGCGCCGCTGAGGAAAACCGGCGCCTGATCGGTGCGAATCTCCACCGGGGGCGGCCGCTCGATCCAGGCGCTTCCCCGCAGGGCTTGGTACGGCGATGCCTGCGTTACCCAGTGCTGTAGCAGCGGAAGGGATTCGGGCTCGGCTCCCGACGGCGGGGTGGCGTCGGGGGCGGCGCTGTCAAGGCTGGTGTCGAAGGACACCGTCGCAACCATGAGCGTCTTACCGCCCTGTTCCACCCGGACCTGCCGTGCCGACATCGAGCGCCCGTCGCGGGTTCGGTCCACGGCGATGTCCAGCGGTACGGCGGAGTCGCCGGGCCGCAGAAAGGACGCGTGGATCGAGTGGGCGGTGAGTTCGGGGGCGGTGGCCGCTGCGGCGGCCATCGCCTGTCCGATGAGCTGCCCCCCGAAGATCCGGCCGAACCGGTCGGCCTCGTTGTCCGCCCGGAATCGGTCGGTCCCCACCGGATGCAGTGTCAGCACTGCTTGCAGGCGGTCCAGCGCCTCGAGCGTGGCGTGCTCCAGAGGGCTGCCCGAGCCCAGCAGCGGACCGCGGAAATCGGGGCGGGCGGCAATCTCCGGCGCCGGCGTCTGCACAAGTTCCTCCTGACCCGCCAGCGGCCGTCCGCGCCGGACCGCCGAATCGGGTAACGACATATCTGCTAGCTCATATAAGTAAACGTCCGCCTGAGGTTATCGCATCGCCTCCGTCGATTGCGCCCTGGCAGAGCCACCCCGGCATCGCGGCGGACGGGCCGCCCGGCGCGTACAACACGTTTAACACCAGCCCCATTGTTAACATCGGCCGATGTCCGACTCCCCCTCCAGCGACCACCCGTCGCATTCCCGCCCGGTGTCCCGGCGTACCGCGCTGCGGTACGCCTCTGCGCTCTCGGCGGTGGTCGGCCTGGGTGCTGCCGCCTCGGCGGTGCCCCGAGCGTCGGCCGCGGCCCCGATGCTGATCGACTACGCCATGCGCCAGATCCCGGCCGAGGCCATCCGGGCCGCCGGTTACGCCGGGGTGATCAACTACGTCTCGCTGTCGCGGCCCGGCTCGTCCTTCGGCGCCAAGCCGATCACCCGCCCCTATGCCGAGTCTCTGGCCGCCAACGGACTGGTGATCGTCAGCAACTACCAGTACGGCAAGCCCGGCGGTACCGCACCGTCGGACTTCACCCGCGGGTTCGCCGGAGGGGTCGCCGACGCGCAGACCGCCTGGCAACTGCACACCGCTGCCGGCGGGGGCCGCAGCGCTCCGATCTTCTTCAGCGTCGACGACGACATCGACCGCAACACCTGGAATTCCGTCGCACTCCAGTGGTTCCGGGGAATCAACTCGGTTCTGGGGGTTCAGCGCACCGGGGTCTACGGTGGCGTGAACGTGTGTCAGTGGGCGGCCGCCGACGGTGTCATCGGCAGCTCCAGCACCCCCGGCCATCGCTGGGCCTGGCAGACGCGGTCCTGGTCGCGCGGGCATCGTGACCCCGCAGCAGTGCTGTTCCAGCGAGTGGTGAGTACCGCATCGAGCCCGGGCCCGATAGTCGGCGGGATCGAGGTCGACGTCAACGACGTGCTGGCCCCGGACTGCGGCCAGTGGAACCTACACCCCTGAGCCGCAGGTGACGATCAGGACCTGCTGGCGAGGAAGAACACCGCGGTGAGCAGCACGACAGACGCGAGGCACGTGTACACGCCCAGGGTCGCTGAGGACATAAAGGGACTCCTGTCTGCGAGGGCTTGGTAGGCGGCCGATCCACACCAGCCGCGTAGCTGGACGGCTGTGCCGCGATCGTGACTAAGTTAGTCGCCGCGCAGCGCCGCCGTCAACAACACCGCCCGGGCCGCCGGCTGGTCAGGACGCGCGGAGCTCGGCTGCCTTGAGCGTTTCCCAGTCCTCGGCCGCGATCATGGCGCGCCAGTCGACGGGCAACGAGTCCAGGGCGTCCTCGATGCAGTGCCACACCGACTCCAGCGGCGAGGCGCCGGGGGCTGCGGCCGTGACCCGGCTCTCGACATCGTAGTTCGGTGCGTGCGGTGCGTCGGAGAACGGTGCGAGCTCGTTGATCGCGTCGATGACGTGGCGCCGCAGTTCCGCGTAGGGCCGGCCGCGCAGCTCCTCGGGCTCGATCGGGCGACCGAAGATGTAGTCCTGGGCGGCATGGCCGTAGGGCACCTCGAGTTTGTGGGGCAACGGCTCCTCGGGCAGTCCTCCGGCGAAATACAGCGGGACGATGGGCATCGACATCTCCATGGCCATGTCCAGCAACGTCGAGGTCAGCCGCTGGACTCGCTGTCCGGAGCTGACGCTGCGGGTCCCGTCGGCGTGGACCATGACAGAGATCCCGCGTCCGGCTATGTCCCGCTTGAGGTCGTCGACCAGGCCGAAGAACTCCTGTGGCTGTTGCTGGTCGAAGTACCGCAGGTGCCCGAGTTGCTTGCCCGCCGCCGCATCGATCATCTGTAAAAGGTTGCCCACCCAGCCGGTTTCGTGTTTGGCGTGGCCGATGGTGACGACTTTGGTGCCGGTCAGCCACGATCCCACGGTGGTGCCCAGCAATGATTCGATCTGCACCTGGTGGTTCGCCAGGAGCAGGACCGGCCGGCCGTGCACCGCCGCCAGGGCATCGGGATCCGTGACGATGACGTGCCGTACGTAGCGCGACAACACGGCACCCAGCGCCAACTCGCCGAACCAGCCCTGCGTCATTCCCGCGCTCTCGGTCCACCAGGCGCGGACCGGCTCCCAATCGGTTGTGCTCGATGCACTCGCGCGGGATGAGGCCGGTCCGAGCTTTTCGATCTCGACGGTGATCCGCTCCAACGGCAGCGCCGGGCAGCTCACCTGGCCGTCGATGATCTGGACCTTCGACGGATGGATGGCGTTGTGCACCGCGTCGGCGACCGCCTCCTTGGTCACGATGTCACGCAACAGCGAATCACCTTGGCCCGCCGTGTCGTACACGGCCTGCAGGGTGCCCTTGAACCAGTCGAGCGTCGCCATGCGTGCGGTGTCGAGTTCCAGCACGCCGCGCCCCAGTCGCTCGCTGAGCGACAGCCCGGGCACCGCCCGCCGCTGCGCCATGAATGCGCGCCGCTGCGGACCCCCGACCTGAGCCAGCGGCCCCTTGCTCAGCAGAAACTCGGCCATTCGGATTCGGGCCCATGGCTTTCCGCCGGAGCTCAGCCACAGGTCGAACGTCGGCATCCGGCCCTCGTCGTCGTCGAATCCCACGAAGCGGGCCTCAACATCGACAGTTCCCGCCGCGGGCGTGTCAGCGTAGAACCGGGCCGAGAGGATGCGGCGCGGAAACCCGACGTCAGGGTCGCGGGCGTCGGCATACGATGCGGGATCGGCGGTGTCGGTGGTCCACACGCTCATCGCGGTATGCGGCACCACGTGCAGTGCGCCGTCGAGCAGTCCGGGCTGCAGAGCACCGGCCGGTACCGCACACCGGTCGATCGCGAGCGTGCCGGTCGAGCCGTTGCGGCCGATCTGCGCACCGTCGATCAGGGTCGCAAAGGCCGGGCCGTGAAACACCGTGCCGTCATAGGGGTTGACGTAGGGCACCGCATCCTCCAGCGGAGCCGGCGGCTCGGGCTCACCGGAATACGCCGCCGCGGTGCGCACCACAGCGTGGGCATGAATCTCCCAGCGAGACAGCTCCGCTCGGGGGGCATCACGCCAGACCTCCAGCCGGCCGCGAAATAGCCCGGGCTCCTGCTCCGGCTCCAGCACCACCCGCAGTCGCTGCGGTGAGTCGACGACCACCCACCGCACCATCTGCACATCGGTGATCTCGACGACTTTGGCTCCGCCGGACGCCCGGATCGCCGCCTGAGCGAACAGGTCCATGACCGACATCATCGGCAGCGACGGAATCACATACGTCGGGCAGTGATCGGCGACCCAGGCGTCGCTGACCGGGTCCAGCGCGACGTCCATCGTGGTGGCCTGCCCCGGCGCGGCGGGCGCCGCAGGGCCGGCGGGTACAGGTGCCTGCCCGGCGGCCGTGCCGGTGCCGGTCTGCGGCGCCGGGGGGCTCCCCCCGGCCACGATGCGCATACCCAGGTTGCTGGCGGTGTAGATGCGCTTGTTGTCGACCCACAGGGACGCCTCGGCCACCGCGAGAATCCCGGCGTCGTCGCGATCGATGCGGGTGATCTCGACCTGCGCGGTGATCTGCTTGTTGGTGGGCACGATCTGACCGCGGTAGCGCCAGGTCATCGCGTCGTGCAGCGCCACCGGCTCGAAGCGGGCCGCCGGGCCGGCTTCCTTACCGAGTCCGAGGTCCAGCATCCCGAACTGCAGGAGCTGCAACATCATCTCGATGCCCAGGGATCCCGGTTGCACCGGGTCCTGGAAGAAGTGCGCCTTGAAATACCACTCGCCCGGGTTGACGTCTTTGACGCCGCGCCACTGGCCCAGCCCGGCGCTGCCGGCGTCGGGCCAGCGGCCGGTGACCCGGTCCACCATCAGCAGCATCGGGTCCGCCAGTCGCGCCCCGGGGCCGAAGTACTCGGCCGGCCGCGCAGTCAGGTCCACGACCGGCGCCGCGCAGGGCTGCGTCAGCGACGCCCGCTGGGCATCGCTGACCGGGAGACCCACCTGGTTCTGCAGCGCTTCGCGTTTGAAGTAGCCGAACACGGTGTCGAAGGTGTAGACCGGTCCGTCGTCGGCGGTGATCTCGCCGTCGAAGCCGACGATGATGGTTCCCGCGGCCTTGGCGAGGCTCTTCAGCTTCACCTTGATTCGCAGCGTTCCGGTAGACGGGGTCACCTCGCGGTGTTGGGTTCCCGTCCCGTCCAGGTTGCGGAAGAACAGGTCCGCCTCACCGTCCAGCGGACAACCGACGTAGCTGGCCAGCCAGCCGCAGGGCTGCAGTGCAACCTCCATGAGCACCGCGTTGGGCATCGTCTCGGCCCCGTCGCCGGCACCGTTCTCGGCGAAATACCAGGCGTCGGCGGGCACGTCGTACTCCACGACCACTTCGGCGCCGGCTTTCATCACCCCGGTCTCACCGACCAGCTCGGTCACCCGGGACATGAAGTGATACGGCGGACCGGGCAGGCGAGCCGCCTTGCGGGGGGAGTCGAACTTCTCGAACAGCGGGCCAAAGGCCATGGACGGCTTGGCGATAGCACTGGCGAGCATCGCCTGGTAGTCGTAGCGGAACCCGTTGACCTCGGCGACCGGTTTGGGCTCGACGTAGCCTTCGAGCTCTTTGGCGCCGAGGTCCATCGGCCATCCCGGCGACAGCTTCAGGCCCATCCGCTCACAGTGGAAGGCGGGCAAGCCGTCGACGGTGCAGAGCAGGTCGGCGAACAGAGTCGGCTCGGGTCCGGCGATCACCTCGCGGACGAACACCTCGTAGACCACTTCGCGGGACTGCGGCGTGACCTGGCCCCGGCAGCGCAGCTTGTAGGTCTCAAAGGGCACCGGTTCGAATCGCCAGCCGTCGCAGTCGATCGTCATGCCCAGGGCGGTCATGTAGATGGCCATGGTCTGCATGGTCGCCTCGTACATGAGGGTTCCGGGCATGCAGGGGTCGTTCTTGAAATGGCCTGCGAAGAAACAGTTCTCGGCGGTGACGGGGGCAACGGCCCGCAGGTAACCGCGACCCCAGGGGCCCCCGTTGAAGTCGATGTCGGTCACCTCGTCGACGAAGAGCATGTCGCCGGCGTGAATGCGGGGGGTGCGGGTGTGGCTGGCGGCCCGCTCGAAGCCGTCGCCGAAGGTCCGCCAGATCTCCCCGGACGCCATCGCCTCCAAGTCCGCCCGCTGCAGCGAGGTGCGCGAGGTCTGGGCGGCGGTCGCCTCCATCGGGCCGGTGACGGTGTGATCCTCCGGACGCCACAGGACTCCGCCGGATGCCGCCAGCTCCTCGTCGGTGAAGAAACCCGCCTGGCCGTTACGCATCGACATCCGCTCGACGCCGTCGATGGTGCAGTCGTAGTGGAAGAAGAACAGCCGGACATCGCCCTGGCGGGCGTGACCGTCGACGTGGATGTCGAACCGCAGGGTGTCACCGATCTCGGGCAGGCCACCCAGGTAGGTGACCTCGCAGCCCAGCAGCCGGTAGACCCGTTCGCCCTTGTTGAGCAGGTCCGCGCCCATCCAGGAGATGAGCATCAGGTCGGCCTGGCCGCTTTCGATCATGATGCCGGCGGGCATCCGGCCCTGCTGCAGCCACCAGGAGTCTGCGGTGACGTCGGTTTCGGTCCACAGCGTTCCGGTCCCGTGCTTGGCCGGCTCGGCGTCGATACCGAGCAGCCGATCCGCCAGCAGCAGCGGAGGTTCGGGCATCCGGACCTGCCGCGGGTACTGGTCCTGCTCGGCGAACGCCGGGCCGAAGATCTCCGAGATGTTCCCGGAGGCGTGCACGCGCAGACCGTCCTTGTCGAGCTGCAGCCCCACCGGTTCGCGTTTGACCGTCGGCGCCGGGACCACCTTGTCGGCCGGCTTGACCGGCTGGATGGACCGGCTGGCGCCGGCGGAGGTCTGCGGGGTGGCGGGCCCGGCGCCATTGCCGGTCGTCACCGGGATGGGTGCCTGCGGTGGTGCGGGGGTGATGGGTGCCGCGCCCAGCGGCAGCCGGGCCAGCGACTCCGCGACGGTCGCCAAAGCCGGCGGCATGGGAAGTTGTGTTGGCATGACTCGCTCCAGTTGATGAGGGGGGTTCGGCCCGGCGTCGGGTGGGCGTTGCGGCAGCTCGACGGCGGGCAGATGCGCGGGGAAGTTGAGCCGGATGGCCTTGCCGCCGGCAGGCTGGGGTTCCGGTGCCGTCAATGCCTGCGCCTCTGGCGCCGCGGCAGACGACACCAGCACAATCTGCTGGCGCTGTTCGGCCATCCCGGTGAGTTCCACAGCGACGCGCCGTTGCTCGGATGTCCACGGTTCGCCGTCGGGCCAGACGCCCATGGCGGCGTAGAGAACCCCGGCCGCCACGTGCAGCAGGCCCGAGGCGGCGTGCGCATGACCCAGCAGCGCCGAGAGGTTCACCGCACCGGGGGCGGTGCCCAGGTGCAGACATTCGGTATCGGCCTGCGCATCGGCGGGCAGGGTGGCATACACCGTGTCGTTGTCGCGACGTGCGTCGGCAGCGCGTTTGAGGATGAGCACCACCGCTGCGTCGGCGGGTATCTGTTCGTCTGCGTGCAGCAGGACGCGGGCCGCTGCCTCATGCACGGGCTCGCAGCTGAGATCGACCGCGCCCACCACGGCCGCGTCGATCTCGCCGCGCCGCAGGGCCCGCGCGGCCATCTCCAGGGCCGTAGTCCCCGACAGCTGCTCGCGCGACACGGTGAAACTGGGGCCGCGCAGGTCGAATTGGCTGTTGAGCCGGTTGGCGACGATGTTCGGCATGGCACCGACGACCCCGGCGGCGGTCCAGCCTGCAACGACACCGTCGCGGGCCGCGCGCAGCTGTTCGGGGTCATCGAGGGCGTCGGCCAGCCGCCAGCGCAGGCCGAATCGGGTGACCTCGGCGTCGCAGCCCATTCCGACGATGACGCTCGTGGTGTCGGGCGGCAGGCTCCTGATCTGGTCGTCGATCTGCAGGGCGGAGCCCAGCAGGGCAAGTTGCTGAGGTTGGGTCTGTTTGAGATCGGCAGGCGGGAAACGCGTTTGGGTCAGGTCCAGACAGACTTCCCGCATGCGGGCACCCCGGAGACCGTCGCCGCCGTCAGCCGGAATCGGCTGACACGACTTCAAGTGCTCGGCGACCGAAGCGGTCCCGTGTCCATCCCCGACCAGCAGGCTCAGGCCCACGATGGCGATCTCGGTGTCGGGCCGCGGTGCGGTGACCGGCGGAGCCGGGGAGCCGCCGTTCCCTTCGACCCACTCTTCGAGAAGCAGGTGGGCATTGTTGCCGCCGAAGCCGAAGTTGTTGACCGCGGCGCGGCGCGGGCCGTCGCTCTCCCACGGCTCGGCCTCGGTGAGCAGGCGGAACGGCGAGTCGGCCAGGAACGGCAGCGGATCCTCGGCGTGCAGGGTCGGCGGCCGTATCCCCGCCCGCATCGCCGCGAGTACTTTGATGGCCCCCGCCGCGCCGGACGCGGTGATCGAGTGGCCCAGATTGGATTTCAGCGAGCCGATGGGAACCCCGGACATACCGCCGAAGATGCGGGCCATGCTCATCAGCTCGGTCAGGTCGCCGCGCGACGTCCCGGTGGCATGGCATTCGATGAGGGAGATGTCTCGCGGGTCGAGTCCGGCCATCTCATAGGCCAGCCGCATCGCCCGTTCCTGCCCATCCTGGGAGGGCACCAGGAAGCCGTGTCCCCGGCCGTCGTTGCTCAGACCCACACCCCGGATGACGCCCAGGATGGTGTTGCCGTCGGCGACGGCGTCGTCGAGACGCCGCAGCACCAGGATGGCCGCGCCTTCGGCCGGGACCAGCCCGTCGGCGCCGTTGTTGAACGGCCGGGACCGGCCCGTTCGGCTCAGCGCCTGCAGGGCGGTGAAGCCGACGTGCAGCAGCAGATCGCTGGCGCCGTTGATGCCGCCGGCGAACATGACATCGGCAGTCCGGTCGTGCAGGCGGTCGCATGCCAGTTTGATGGCGTAGAGCGACGACGCGCAGGCGGCGTCGAGCGCCGTGGCCCCTCCGGTGAGCCCCAGGGCGGCGGCGATCAGGTGCGCCGGCAGTCCGGACATGAACCGGTTGCGCCAGTCGACGCCTTGCTCTGCCCGCCAGACCGATTCGGCCAGGTCGGTCATCTTCTTGGTCGGGTAGCTCAGATTGCCCAGGACCAGGCCTGCCGAGCCGGGCACCTCCCCGGCCCGCCAGCCCGCACTGTCAAGGGCTTGCCTGGCCGCCTCGATGCCCCACCGGTAGAGCGGATCCAACCCGCCGAGATCGCCGGCGTCGAGGAGCAGCCCGCGCGGGTCGAAGACCTCGTCGAACCCGCGGACGTAGCCGCCGCGATCTGACCAGGTCCGGTCGAGCTCGGGCGAATCGGTGGGCGCGCACAGCACCCGCTGCGGTGATACGCCCCAGTAATCCGGGTCCGGCGAGCCCAGGGTGTCGTGGCCGTCGCGGACCGTGGTCCACAGCTGCGCCGGGTTGAGCCCTCCGGGCAGGACGCAGCCCTGCCCGACGATCGCGATGGGATCAAACTTCACGTCGTATCAACCGATGTCGAGTCAGGCGCCGTACGGATACAGCTCGAGTCGTCGCAGGCTGCAGACCAATTGGTTGTCCGCGTCGAGCAGGTCCAGGTCGCAGATCGCGCGGCTGGTCTTGGCGTCGCCGTTGGACAGCACGCAGCGCAATCCCGAGCCCAGCGCACCGGACTGGTATCGCACGATCTCGCCCACCCGCAGGGGCAGGACGTTGCGGCCCAGCAGTTCGTAGCTCCAGACCAGGGCGGCCTGCAGGCATCCGTCGAGGGCGGCCGGGTCGGTGGCCCAGCCCTGCCCGGCCCAGCCCACCGATGTCAGCCCGGACAGATCGGCCGTGGCGGTCGACTCTGCGCTGTCCATGCCGTCGAGCACCTGAAACGCCGGACCATGGAACAGTGCCCCGCCGGTGTAGCACGCGGTGCGGTCCAGCCTGCGCTGCCCGGGTGCCGACGCCGCGAGAGTCGGGACCGCCGCTGCGCCCGAACGCATCTCGAGCTTGGCCGAGTAGTAGGCGGTGGATCCGTCGGCATCGGCCAGCGTCATGGTCAACAACTCGGGCCGATCCTCGTTCGGCACGCAGCGCACCGTCAGGACGTTGCCGTGCTTCTCGAACTCGTGCAGTGTCACGCCCCGCAACACTTTGAGGTCCAGAACCCGATCCACGTAGTGCCCGGGCCGGCACGCCTCGGCCATCCGCATGAACCATTCCAGGGCCTGCACGACGGGCAGGACGACATTGCCCTGAACCCGGTGGTCGAGCAGGTACGGCTGCGCACTCACGTGGGCCAGCACCCTGGCCACCCGACCCTCCGGTGGGAGCGGATGGGTGGGCAGTCCGGCCAGCACACCGTCACCGAGGGTCACCTCGGGACTTCCCGTCTCGCCGTCGAGGACCTCGGCGACGAACGCCTGCGCACCGTCGGCGAGCGGGATCAACGAGATTCCGCGGGACTCGAACATCGCCTTGAGCCCGGGGGTCACCATGCCGGAATCCCAGGGACCCCAGCCCAACGCCCGCACCAGGCAGGACGGTCCGCGGCGCGCCTGTTCGGCCAGGGCCACCTTGTTGAGGATCTCGTTGGCCATGGCGTAGTCGCTCTGTCCGACGTTTCCGCTGCGCGCGGCCACCGACGAGAACAGCACGATCACCTTGAGCGCATCGTTGGCCGTCGCGTCCAGCAGCGCACACGCGCCGCCGACCTTGGTCTCGAAGACCCGGTCGAACCCGTCGAGGGTCTTCTTGTGCAGCGGCGCGTCGGCGAGCACACCGGCACCGTGGACCAGGCCGGTGATGGGGCCGAATTCGCTTCGCACACTGTCGAGCAACGCGCCCAGCTGCGCGGCGTCGCGGACATCGGCGGCGGCGTAGCGGACCCGGGAACCCGCGGCGGTCAGCGCCGCCAGCGTCGCCCGCACCTCACGGTCGGCCAGGATGCGCTGGGTCTGCTGCTCCAGGTCCTTCGGCGTGAGCTTGAGCCCTTGGGCCGCCGCGCTGGCCAGCAACGCCCGCTTGAGTTCGGCGTCGGTGGCCAGCCCGTGGGCCTCCGGCGGCTCGTCGCGCAGCTCGGTGCGCCCGATCAGCACGAAGGCCGCCTGGGTCTGCTGAGCCAGGGCGATCACCGATCCGGCGGTCACGCCGCGGGCGCCGCCCGAAACCAGGATCACGTCGTGCCGGCCGATGCGCGGCGTGCGGGTTGCCACCTGCTTGGTACCGGCGACGACGGTGATCCGTCCCTGGGAACTTCCCAGGCCCACTTCCAGTTCGGCGCCACCGGAGAGGACTTCGGCGGCCAGTTGCTCGGCGACCGCGGCCGGGGACTGCTGCCCCACGGCGATGTCGATGGCCTTGACCTGCGCGCTGGTCCACTCCTGGGCCGCGGTCTTGGCCAGCGCACCGATCCCGCCCGACCAGGCCCGCTGGCCGGGGTCGGTGAGCAGCCCGAACGTCCCGCCGGTGTCCTGGACGGTGACGAAGACGCCGCCGCGCTCGGAGAACTGCGCTGCGATGCGGCTGGCGTCGGCGAACAGCACCCGGTTGAGGGCCAGGGCCTCTGCACGGGTGGGTGTCTGCCGCAGGCCGCCGAGATGGATGACCGCCTCGGCGTCGGCACTGGGTTCGGGCACGACAGTCGCGCGGATCCCGTGGCTGACCAGAATCGCGGCCAGGGCCTGGGCGGTCTGCGTCAGCGCGTCCTCGGCTGCCGGTGCGGTCACGATCTCGACGGTTCTGGCGGCGTACAGGCCGGGCATCCCCATCCCGCTCACCGGAGCGGCGGTGGCGCGTACCGCGTAGCGCGCCACCTCCGCTCCGGCTAACTCAAAAGGGGCGCGATCACCTGCCGACAATCCGTTGTGCGCCACCAGATCCGGTGGCGGTGCATTCATGAGCGACTGCAGGTAGTCGACGATCTCGCGCAGCGTCACCAACGACGCCATGGTCGCGGTGTCGACCTCCGGCAACGACGGCACCCGCTC
>NZ_JRMK01000029.1:0-38274 GCF_000972925.1 Mycobacterium sp. UM_Kg1
GATGTTCGGGCGGGAATGGTTCGTCGACCCGGACCGGGAACCGGGCACGGTGTACCGCGACATCTTCGCCTGAGCGCGGACGCGCACATCGGTTGTCAGCGTTGGCACTGCGGGCAGAAGTACGAGGAGCGGTTCATGAATTTGGCGCGGCGAATCGGTGTTCCGCAACGCCGACACGGCTCGTCTTGACGCCCGTAGGCGTCCAGCGACCGGCTGAAGTAACCGGACTCACCGTTGACGTTGACGTACAGCGAATCGAACGAGGTGCCTCCGGCGGCCAGCGCGTCGCGCATCACCTCGGCGGCGGCCGCCAGCAGCGCCCGCAGCCGCGGCCGGGACAACCGGTCGGCCGTCCGGGTGCCACGTATTCCGGCTCGCCACAGGGCTTCGTCGGCGTAGATGTTGCCGATCCCCGACACCACGGTCTGGTCGAGGAGCTGCCGCTTGATCTCGGAGTGCTTGCCGCGCAACACCTCGACAACCGATTCGGCGTCGAAGCGCGGGTCCAGCGGGTCGCGGGCGATGTGCGCGACCGGCACCGGCAGTAGGCTGCCGTCCACCTCGACCAGGTCGGTGAGCTGCCCCCCGCCGAAGGTCCGCTGGTCGACGAAGCTGACCTTCGTCCCGTCCTCGAGCACCGTGGCGATCCGCAGGTGCCTGGTGTCGGGCAGGTCCCCCAGCAGCATCTGGCCGCTCATCCCCAGGTGCACCACGAGCGCCTCGTCGGCGGTGGACCCGTTCAGCAGCAGCCACAGGTACTTGCCCCGCCGATCGATGCCGGTGATCCGGGCGCCGAGCAACCGCCCGGTCAGGTCGGCCGGGCCCGCCTCGTGCCGACGCACCGCCCGCGGGTGGTGCACCCGCACCGCGGTGATGGTGCGCCCCACCACGTGCTCTGCCAGGCCGCGCCGGACCACCTCGACCTCGGGAAGTTCCGGCATCGTCAGCCCTGCGGTGCTTCGTCCACCGCGTCCGAGTCGTCCGAGCCGCCCGAGTCGTCCGAGCCGCCCAGGGCGTGCCAGGCCGCGGCCGCGGCCTTCTGCTCGGCTTCCTTCTTGGTCCGGCCGACGCCGCTGCCGTAGGCGGTGTCGGAGACGACGACGGTCGCGGTGAACTCGCGGTCATGGTCGGGCCCGGTCGAGGTGACCCGGTAGGAGGGCACGCCGATCCCGCGGGCGGCCGTCAGCTCCTGCAGGCTGGTCTTCCAGTCCAGACCGGCGCCCAGGGTCGCCGCGGTGTCGAGCAGCGGACCGAACAGGCGCAGGATCACCTCCCGGGCGACGTCGATGCCGTGTTGCAGGTACACCGCTCCCAGCAGCGATTCCATCCCATCGGCCAGGATGCTGGACTTGTCGGCGCCGCCGGTGTTCACCTCGCCGCGGCCGAGCAGCAGATGAGCGCCCAGACCGTCTTCGGTCAGGCCGCGCGCCACATCGGCCAGGGCGGAGGTGTTGACCACGCTGGCGCGCAGCTTTGCCAGATCGCCCTCCGGGCGGTCCGGGTGCCGGTGGAACAGCTCGTCGGTGATGGTCAGCCCGAGTACGGCGTCGCCCAGGAACTCCAGGCGCTCATTGGTGGGCAGCCCGCCGTGCTCATAGGCATAGCTGCGGTGGGTGACGGCCAGCGTCAGCAGGTCGTCGGGCAGGTCCACGCCGAGAGCATCGAGCACGGCTTGACGGGGACGGCTCACCGCCCACCGTCATCGCTGCGCGGGTTCTCCTCCTGGGCCGCAAGAATTCCCGTCAGTTTCGCCCAGCGCGGGTCGATCTTGTCGTGGTGGTGTCCCGGCTCTGCGGAAGCCAGCAGCGCACCGCAGTCCGGGCACAGGCCCGGACAGTCCGGATCGCACAGCGGTGACAACGGCAATGCCAGGCAGACCGCGTCGACGATGGCCTGTTCGAGGTCCACGCCGTCATCGACGACCCGGCCCATCTCGTCGTCGTCGGTGGTGGCGTCGGTGGCGCTCTCGGGGTAGGCGAACAGCTCAGTCAGCTCGACCTCGACGGCCCCGGTCAGCGGTTGCAGGCAGCGCGCGCATTCGCCGGCGGTCGCGGCCGAGACCGTACCGCTGACCAGCACGCCCTCCGAGACCGACTCCACCCGCAGGTCGAGGTCCACCGCGGTGCCCGGCGGAATCGCCACCAGGTCCAGCCCGATACGGGTGGGACTGACCCGCTGCTCGAGCACCGGCATCAGCGCGCCCGGGCGTCGCCCGAGCCGGGAGACGTTGACCAGAAACGGTGCAGGCAGTGCTCGCTGGGTGCGCTGCGTGCCTGCGCCGGGGTGCCTCGACATGCCGCGATTCTACGCAGCCCTGCGACGGCGTTCGCCGGTCAGCGGGTCGCGTAGTCGTGGGTGCCCGCCGCGGTACGCAGTTGGTGACGACCGCGGTTGATCGAGCGCAGGGTGCCGTTGAGGAAGTCCTCGAACTCGGCCAGCTTGGCGTCGACGTAGATGTCGCATTCGCCGCGCATCCGGTCGGCCTCGGCGTGCGCCGAGTCGATCAGCCGGGTGGATTCGGCACGCGCGGCGGTGACCACCTCGTTCTGCGACACCAGGCGTTGCTGTTCCTTGATGCCTTCCTGCACGGCCTTCTCGTAGGCGGCGTTGCCGCTCTCCCCCAGCCGGTCGCATTCCGCCTGGGCGCGGCTGGTGGCGGTCTCGAACTCCCGCTTCGCGGTGGCGCTCAGGCGGGCCGCCTCCTCGCGGGCCTCACCGACCATCCGCTCGCTGTGGGCACGCGCCTCGGCCACCATCCGGTCGGCCTGGCCCTTGGCGTCGGCCAGCAGCCGGTCGGCTTCGGCCCGAGCGTGGCTGATCAGGGAGTCCGCTTCTGCGGTGGCCGAGCTGACCATGGACTCGGCGTGCTCCTTGGCCTCACCGAGCACCGAGTCGCGGGCGTCCAGCACGTCTTGGGCGTCGTCGAGTTCGCCGGGGATGGCGTCCCGGATGTCGTCGATCAGTTCCAGCACGTCGCCGCGGGGTACCACACAGCCTGCCGTCATCGGCACGCCACGGGCCTCTTCGACAATGGAGCCAAGTTCGTCAAGGGCTTCGAACACTCGGTACACGGCAGCACCCTCCAGACATAGTTGTTGTTACTAGTGTGCCCTGTGTTACGTGTGTGACTGGGTTAGTCGCCCGGTGTGTCGGATTCTCGCCGCCTGCACCGGTAGCCTGACCCGTTGAAGTCCAGATCGGAAGGGTGGCCATGACGAACGGTTCTGGGGGCCACGGGGGCCCCGCGACACCAGGGCAGGCTCCGCAGGGCTATCCGCAGCAGTCCCGCGCGCAGGCGACCACCGATATCGGCCGGCTGCTGCTGCGATGCCGGGACAATCACGGGATCATAGCCGCGGTCAGCGCCTTTCTGTCCGACGCCGGCGCCAACATCATCTCGCTGGATCAGCACTCGACGGCCCCCGAAGACGGGACGTTCGTGCAGCGGGCGATCTTTCACCTGCCCGGCCTGCCGGCTGCCCTCGACGGGCTCCAGGAGAGATTCGGCGCCACGGTCGCCGAGCGGTTCGCGATGGATTACCGGTTCACCGAGGCTGCCAAGCCCAAACGGGTGGCGATCATGGCGTCCAAGACCGACCACTGCCTGCTGGACCTGTTGTGGCGCAACCGCCGCGGGGAGCTGGAGATGACGGTGGCCATGGTGATCTCCAACCACCCGGATCTGGCCGACCAGGTGCGCCCTTTCGGCGTGCCGTTTTTCCATATTCCCGCGACCCGCGACATCCGCGCCGAGGCAGAACAGCGTCAGCTCCAGTTGCTCTGCGGCAACGTGGACCTGGTGGTGCTGGCGCGCTACATGCAGATCATCACCGGCGATTTCATCGAGGCGGTGGGCTGTCCGCTGATCAACATCCACCACTCGTTCCTGCCCGCGTTCATCGGCGCGGCGCCCTACCAGCGGGCGCGGGAACGGGGCGTGAAGCTGATCGGCGCCACCGCGCACTATGTGACCGAGGTGCTCGACGAGGGCCCGATCATCGAACAGGACGTGGTGCGGGTGGACCACACCCACAGCGTCACCGATCTGGTGCGCCTGGGCGCCGATGTGGAGCGGGCGGTGCTGTCGCGGGCGGTGCAGTGGCATTGCCAGGACCGGGTGATCCGGGTGGGCAACGAGACGGTGGTGCTCTAGCGGCTCGAGCCGTCGACCTCTAGTACCGTGGTCCGCATGCTCGTCGAGGACTTGTTTTCCACCGTGCCGACGACCACCGCCGAGGCCGTGGCGATCTTCGATGCCGCGGAGGCCGTCGATCCCGATTTCATGATCGGAACCTGGCACGGCGCGGAGCTTCCGACCGGCCACCCCCTGGACGGTCTGCTGGCCGCCAGCGGCTGGTGGGGCAAGCAGTTCGTGGATGCCGAGACGGTGCACCCGCTGCTGTTCCCCACCCGGGACGGGTCCGCGCTCTGGGCCTTCAACCCGCTAATGGCGTTCAGTGTCCTGGGACTGGCGACCAAGGTGCCGGCGATGAAGAACCGGGCGGTCGGCGGGCGGATCACACTGCTGGCGCCGTTGGTGCGAACCCGCTCCCCCAAAGCGCGGTTGCGCACCACGCGGTACCGGGGAGTCGACACCGCGACCATGATCTACGACCAGGCCCCGGTCAACGACGTGTTCCGGCGCCTGTCCGATGAAGCGGTGCTGGGGGCGATGGACCTGCGCGGTTCGCCGCAGCCGTACTTCTTCGTGCTCTATCGCGACGATTCGCTCACCGTGGCTTAACCGCCGGCGATTTCGCCGGCTCGGCGCCACGCGGCACGCTCCGCGGCGAACGCTGCCGTCTGTGTGCTCCGGAATGCGGCGATGCCGGCGGCGTTGGCGTCCAGGAAGCTGCGGTAGGCCGGCAGCGAGAACTCGCCGTCGCAGATCTGCACCCGGCCTCGTCCGGCTGCCATGTCGGCCCGCAGGTCGAGCAGCTCGGCGGCGCTCACCGGATAGAAGCTGATGCGGTCGAAGTGCCGGAGCAACCAGGGCGTTTCCGGATCGAACAGACCGGGGGCCGCATGCCGGTGATTCCACACCTGGGTGGTGCGTCCGACGAACTGGTAGCCGCCGGGGCCCTCGATGCCGTAGATGCACAGGTAGGCACCGCCGATCCCGACGGCGTTCTCCGGGGTCCAGGTCCGTGCCGGGTTGTATTTGGTGGTCACCAGCCGGTGCCGCGGATCCAGCGGGGTGGCCACGGGCGCCCCGAGATAGATGTCCCCCAGACCCAACACCAGATACTGCGCGTCGAAGACGATGTCGTAGACCTCGCGGATGTCGTCGAGACCGTTGATGCGCCGGATGAATTCGATGTTCGACGGGCACCACGGCGCGTCGGGCCGCACGCCGTACATGTAGCGGCGGATGGCTTCGCCGGTGGCGGGATCGTCCCAACTCAACGGCAGGCGCACCGAGCGGCTGGGCACCACGAGCTCGTCGCAGGGCGGCAGCGCGTCGTCGATGGCGGCGACCTGTTCGATCAGCTCCGGCAGCGAGGACTGCGCGGTGTCGAACTGGATCTGCAGTGACCGCACGCCGGGCGTCAGCTCCTGCAACCCGGGCAGCTGCCGCTCACGGAGCCGGTCGTAGAGCACCTGAATACGGGCCCGCAGCGCCAAATCCAATGTCATCGGGCCGTATTCGAGCAGGATCGCACCGTCTCCGGCGCGTCGCACGGTGACGGCGGTCCCGCCAGCGTTGGTGTAGCGCTGCAGCACGCCGTCGTCGGCGTCGCCGGAGCTGGAGACCACGACGGGCCAGGCGGCGCGCCGCTGCACATGCAGTGCCGCCGGCGGCGGGGCGTGCCGAGCACGGATCGGCACCAGCCGCACCGTGTCGCCGGGCGCGAGCTGGCCCAGTTTCCAGCGGTCGGCGCGGACCACCGTCACGGGGCATACGAAGCCACCCAGACTGGGGCCGTCGGGCCCGAGCAGAATCGGTGTGTCCCCGGTGAAGTCCAGTGCGCCAATGCAGTAGGCGGTGTCGTGAATGTTCGACGGGTGCAGGCCGGCTTCACCGCCGTCGGGCCGAGCCCACCGCGGTTTCGGCCCGACGAGCCGCACGCCGGTGCGGTCGGAGTTGAAGTGCACGCTGTAGTCGGTGCTCGTCAGGGTGGCCATGTCGGCTCGGTTCAGAAACTCCGGCGCGGCGTGCGGCCCTTCGGTGACCGCCAGTTCCCAGTGCCGGCCGATGCTGGGCCGGCTCTGGCTGGGTACGCCAGGGAGCAGCGGCGCCGCACCGTTGCCGACGGCGCTGAGCTGATCGGACTCCCGCAACGCCCGGCCATCATGTCCGCCTACCGAACCGTGGGTGAACGTTGCTGCGCTGCCGAGGAATTGCGGCTCGGATATCCCTCCTTCGACCAGCAGGTAGCAGCGCATCCCGGGTCCGGCCACCGTGCCGATCTCCAGGAGGCCACCGGCGGGCACCCGCACCGGCTGCCACTGCCCCACCGGGGCGCCGTTCACACTGACCGGAACCGGGGCTCCGGTGACGCACACCCACGCGGGGTCGCAAAAGCGCAGCGCGGGACCGGCCTTGGTGCATTCCAGGCCGGCTGCTCCTTCGGGATTGCCCAGAACCCGGTTGCCGAGCCGAAACGACACGTCGTCCATCGGCCCCGACGGCGGCACCCCGACATGCCAGTACCCGACGCGGCCGGGCCAGTCCTGCACGGTGGTGAACCTGCCCGGCGCGACCACCTCGATGCCGATCATGGCCGGGTGATCAGCATCCGGACCGGGGTCGGGTCGAACCCGTTGCACGGGTTGTTGATCTGCGGGCAGTTGGACACCAGGACCAGGGTGTCGATCTCGGCGCGCAGGGTCACGGCCTTGCCCGGGGCCGAGATGCCGTCGACGATCCCGAGTGTGCCGTCGGATTCGACCGGGACGTTCATGAACCAGTTGATGTTGGAGACGATGTCGCGCTTTCCCAGGCCCCAGCGGGCCCCTTCGGCCAGGAAGTTCTCGACGCAGGCGTGCTGGTGGGCGGTGTGATGTCCGTAGCGCAGCGTGTTGGACTCCTGCGAGCAGGCTCCGGCGATCGTGTCGTGATTGCCCACGTCGTCGGCGACGACAGTCATCAGGGCGGTTCCGTCGGCCGCGCGCAGCACCGATCCGGTGCTCAAGAAGATGTTGCGCGCGGCGGCAACGGTGGCCTGGGCGCTGTAACGGCGGGTGTGGTCGGTGGCGTCGTAGAGCAGGCAGTCGACCGCCTGGTTGCCGTGCAGGTCGATGATCTGCAGCTGTTCTCCGGCATGCACCACCGCCGACCAGGGCGCCCGGGCTGCCACCTGCTGGTCGGAGACGATCTGCGATGGACCGGTCATCAGCGCTCCCCCGCTGCCGCGGCCCAGGCCGCCTCGGTGTTGTGCACGGCGCGTTGGTATTCCGGGTCCTCATTGGCCAGGTCTGCCAACTGCTCGCCGGCCCGCCAGGCGAGCACGTCCAGTGCGGCAGAAGGCGGGTCGGGGTCCAGCGGGTGTGCGGCATTGGCGGCTATCAGCAGCACGGGAAGGTGGATCAGCAGGTCGACGGCGGCGCCGGGGCCGGCGGACCCGGTGAATTCCAGTGCGCCGCTGCCGGGGGCCACGCGGACGCCGCGGAAAAGCGACACCGACGGGGCGACATCGCGAATGTCCAGGCCGTGCTTGAGCGCTCCCAGCAGGAGCAACCGGCGGCCGGTGGCCTCGGGGCCGCAGAGCAGGTCGTGTCGCCCTGACGAGTCGGCGACGACGGTGGCCAGCACCCGGCCCTGGTCAGACAGCAGGGGGTGGCCGGCACCGAGATAGGCCTGCCACGGAACCTTCATGGTGTCGGCGACATTGAGCCGTTCCCACGGCGCCTCGGCCCGGTAGAGCAGCAGGTGCGCGCAGGCGCCGCCCGCGACGTCGATCAACCGCAGCCGGCTGCCGCGGGCCAGCACCTTGGTGGCGTAGCCACCCGCCGGAATCGACTCCGCCCAGGTCAGCCTCGCCGGATCCACGTCGTCTGGCGTCGCCGGGACGCGCGTCGACGCCTGCTGCGCCTGAGCGCGGGCATGGGAGCGAGCCCCCTCGGTGGAGTCGGTGCCTAGGTCGTCCATGTCCGGGACGCTAGCACAGTTTCTATCACGTGATAGTTTTTAGCGGCGGGGGCCGCCTCCGGTGATCGGCAACGGGACTGCGCAATCGTGATAGGCAGTAAGGCGTGCAGATCGATCGCCGAGGACGCCCCAGGCTCGTAGCCTCCAGCCGGCCCGGGCGCAGCGCCCGCGACGAGATCCTTGATGCCGCGGCCGAGCTGTTCACCACCGTCGGCTACGCGGCCACCTCCACCCGACGCATCGCCGCCAGCGTCGGCATGCAGCAGGCCTCGCTGTATCACCACTTCGCCGCCAAAGACGACATGCTGGACGCACTGCTGGCCGGCACCGTCGACACCTCGGTACAGCTGGCCGCGCAGCTGCTGGCCGAGGACGGTCCCAGCGCTGCCCGGCTGCACGCCCTCGTCGTCGCCGACACCGCCCAATTGTGTGGCGGCACCTGGAATCTGGGAACGCTCTATCTGCTGCCCGAGCTCCGCTTGGAACGTTTCGCCGCCTTCCGCCGGCAACGCGAGACGCTGCGCAGCCACTATCAGCAGCTGTCGCAGGCAGTGACCGCCGAACACCGCGGCCCCACCGACGCCGCCGACCTGCCCTTCCGGTTGGTGGAGTCGGTCATCAATCGCCGTTCCGACGACGGCTCCTGCCCGCCGGACTATCCCTGGACCACTGCCGAGGCGGCGCTGCGCGTCCTGGGCGTCACCCGGGGACTGTCCGCCATGCGCGCGGCGACCGCGCGCCGTCTGGGGTTGGCGCCGACGTAGGCCGCGGGCGTCTCAGCGGCCGGCCAATTTGGCCGCCAGGCGCCGGTTCACCGGTTCGGGCAACAGGTCGCTGACATCTCCGCCCATCGAGGCCACCTCTTTGGCCAGCGACGACGACACGAATGAATAGCGCGGCGTGGTCGCCACAAAAAACGTGTCGACGCCGGCGATGTGCTTGTTCATCTGGGCCATCTGCAGCTCGTACTCGAAGTCGGTGCCGGTGCGCAGGCCTTTGACGATCGCGGTGAGCCCCCGCTCCCGGACGAAGTCCACCACCAATCCCCTGCCGGACTCGGCTCGCACGTTGGGCAGATGCGCGGTGGCTTCGGCGATCATCTCGAGGCGCTCATCGAGGGTGAACATCCCCTGCTTGGCGGGGTTGACCAGCACGGCGGCCACCACCTCGTCGAACTGGGCGGCCGCCCGCTCCAGGATGTCCACATGTCCCAGGGTCACCGGATCGAAGGAACCGGGGCAAACGGCGCCGCTCATAGGGGTCGACGCTACACGCCCGGCTTCGAAACACCTGCGTTCGCCGCTACTCCCGTTCGGCGAGATCCAGGCGAGTGTCGCCGTACCGGCGAGACGGCCAGGCCTGCCAGCCCTGCGGCCAGCTCACCGCCGGGCTGGCCGCAGCCCGCTCGATCACCACGACAGTGCCCGCAGCCACCCAACCCCCGGCGGTCAACAGCCCTGGCAGCGCGTCGATTTCGGAGGCCTCTACGTCATACGGCGGGTCGGCCAGCACCAGATCCACCGGCGTCCCGGTCCCCGCGGCGAGCACCGCAGCCACGGTCCCGCGGCGCAACACCGCACCGGCCAGTCCCAGCGATGCGATGTTTGCCGCCAGCACATCGCCTGCGCGACGGTCGGATTCGACGAACATCGCCGTTGCGGCGCCGCGAGACAGCGCTTCCAGGCCCAGCGCTCCGGACCCGGCGTACAGATCCAGCACCGCCATGTCGGTCAGGTCAATCCGGGCATCCAGCATGTTGAACAGGGCCTCGCGCACCCGATCGGTGGTGGGCCGGGTACCGCGCGGCGGCACGGCGATGCGCCGCCCGCCCGCTGCTCCGCCGACGATGCGGGTCATAACCGCCACCTGCGCGCACAGCCGCGCTGGGCATCCGTCCCGGCGATCAGCTCAACACCACCAGCAGGTCGCCGCCTTCGACCTGGGCGGTGGCCGCCACCGCCACCCGGGCGACGGTTCCATCGGTGGGCGCGGTGATGGCCGCCTCCATCTTCATCGCCTCGATGGTGGCGACGGTCTGTCCCGCACTCACCTGCTGCCCCTCGGCCACCCCGATCGTGACCACGCCGGCAAACGGTGCCGCGATATGGCCCGGCTTGTTCCGGTCCGCCTTCTCCGCGACCGGCACCACGCTGGCCACACTGCGGTCTCGCACCTCGACCGGCCGCAACTGACCGTTGATGATGCACATCACCGTGCGCATGCCCCGTTCATCCGGCTCGGAGATAGCCTCGAGCCCGATCAGCAGCTCCACCCCGCGCTCCAGCCGCACCCGGTGTTCCTCGCCCTGGCGCAAGCCGTAGAAGAACTGGTTGGCCGACAGTCTCGAGATGTCGCCATAGAGTTCGCGATGCGCCTCGAATTCCTTGGTGGGGCCGGGGAACAGCAGGTGATTAAGCCGCGCCTGACGTTGCGGTCCGGACTTGCCCAGCACCGCCTCGTCGTCTGCCGAGAGCTGCTGGACCTCCCGCGGGGCACCCCTGCCGATCAGTGCCTTGGCGCGCAACGGTTCCGGCCAGCCGCCGGCCGGCTCGCCCAACTCGCCGCGCAGGAAACCGATCACCGAATCCGGGATGTCGACCCGGGACGGGTCCGCGGCGAACTCCTCGGCGCTCACGCCTGCTCCGACCAGCGCCAGCGCCAGATCTCCGACCACCTTCGAACTGGGGGTGACCTTGATCAGCCGGCCGAGGATGGCATCGGCGGCCGCATAGTTGACCTCCACGTCCTCGAACCGGTCCGCCAGCCCCAGCGCCTTGGCCTGCTGACGCAGATTCGACAGCTGCCCGCCGGGTATCTCATGGCGGTACACCCTCCCGGTCGGCGCTGCCAGACCGGACTCGAACGGCGCGTACACCTTTCGCAGCGCCTCCCAGTACGGTTCCAGGTCACAGGCCGCGTCCAGCGAGATCCCGGTGTCATAGCCGGTGTGGGCCGCGGCGGCGATGATCGAGCTCAACGATGGTTGGCTGGTGGTTCCCGCCAGCGGCGCGGCCGCGCCGTCGACGGCGTCCGCTCCGGCCTGCCATGCCGCGACGTAACTTGCGAGCTGACCACCGGCCGTGTCGTGGGTGTGCACGTGGATAGGCAGGTCGAAGCGACTGCGCAGCGCGCCAACCAGGGTGCTCGCCGCTGCGGGACGCAACAGTCCCGCCATGTCCTTGATCGCCAGCACATGCGCCCCGGCACCGACGATCTGTTCGGCGAGCCTCAGGTAATAGTCCAGCGTGTAGAGCTTTTCGTCCGGACTGGCCAGATCCCCGGTGTAGCACATGGCGACTTCGGCTACCGCACTGCCGGTTTCCCGCACCGCGTCGATGGCGGGAAGCATCGAATCGACGTTGTTGAGCGCATCGAAGATCCGGAAGATGTCGATGCCGGTTTCGGCTGCCTCCTGCACGAACGCCGAGGTCACCAGCTCCGGGTAGGGCGTGTAACCGACGGTGTTACGGCCGCGCAGCAGCATCTGCAGGCAGATGTTGGGCAGCGTCTCGCGCAGCGCGGCCAGCCGCTCCCAGGGGTCTTCCTTCAAAAACCGCAGCGCGACATCGTAGGTCGCTCCACCCCAGCACTCGACCGAGAGCAGCTCGGGCATGTTGCGGGCCACATAAGGCGCCACCTTGACCAACCCGCTGGTGCGCACCCGGGTGGCCAGCAACGACTGGTGCGCGTCCCGGAACGTGGTGTCGGTGACGCGCAGGGCCGGTGATTCCCGGAGCCAGCGGGCGAAACCCTCCGGCCCCAGCTCGACCAGTCGCTGCTTGGAACCCGGCGGCGGTGGCACCGTCAGGTCCAACTCGGGCAGCTTGTCACGCGGGTAGACCGTCGACGGCCGGGTGCCGTGCGGACTGTTGACGGTGACATCGGCCAGGTAGTTCAGGATTCTCGTGCCGCGGTCGGCCGAGGCACGCGCGGTGAGCAGTTGCGGCCGCTCATCGATGAACGAGGTGGTGACGTGCCCGGCTGAGAAGTCCGGGTCGTCGAGCACGGCCTGCAGGAACGGGATGTTGGTGGCCACCCCGCGGATGCGGAACTCCGCGATGGCCCGGCGGGCCCGCTTCACCGCGGTGGGGAAATCCCTTCCCCGGCAGGTCAGTTTGACCAGCATCGAGTCGAAGTGGGCGCTGACCTCAGCACCCAGGTTGGTACCGCCGTCCAGCCGGATCCCGGCCCCGCCCGGACTGCGGTAGGCACTGATGCGCCCGGTGTCGGGCCGAAAACCGTTGGCCGGGTCCTCGGTGGTGATACGGCACTGCAGCGCCGCACCGTGCAGCGTGATCGAGTCCTGCGACAACCCGAGGTCCGCCAGCGACTCGCCCGCTGCGATCCGAAGCTGCGACGACACCAGATCCACATCGGTGATCTCTTCGGTGACGGTGTGCTCGACCTGGATCCGGGGATTCATCTCGATGAACACATGGTGCCCGCGTTCGTCGACGAGGAACTCCACCGTGCCCGCACAGGTGTAACCGATATGGCGTGCGAAGGCGACCGCGTCGGCGCAGATCTTCTCGCGCAGCGCGGGATCCAGATTCGGCGCCGGCGCCAGCTCGACGACCTTCTGATGCCGGCGCTGAACGCTGCAGTCGCGCTCGTAGAGGTGGATCACGTTGCCGTGGTTGTCGGCCAGGATCTGGACCTCGATGTGGCGCGGGTTCACCACCGCCTGCTCGAGGTAGACGTGGGCGTCCCCGAACGCCGAATCCGCTTCGCGGCTGGCGGCCTCCACGGCTTCTGCCAGCGCGTCGGCGTCGGCGACACGGCGCATACCGCGCCCGCCACCGCCGGCCACCGCCTTGACGAACAGGGGGAAGGCCATGTCCTGGGCCGCGGCGAGCAACTGCGCCACCGATGTCGACGGCGCCGACGACGCCAGCACCGGCAGGCCCGCCTCCCGCGCGGCTGCCACCGCGCGAGACTTGTTCCCGGTCAGAGCCAGCACCGCGGCACTGGGACCGACGAAGGTGATGCCGGCGTCCGCGCACGCCTGGGCCAGCCGGGGATTCTCGGAGAGAAACCCGTAGCCCGGGTACACCGCGTCGGCGCCGCAGCGGATCGCGGTGCCGACGATCTCGTCGACCGACAGGTAGGCGCGGACCGGATGGCCCTCTTCGCCGATCTGGTAGGACTCGTCTGCCTTGAGCCGGTGCAGCGAGTTGCGGTCCTCGTAGGGATAGACGGCCACGGTGCCGACGCCGAGTTCGCAGGCGGCACGGAAGGCACGGACAGCGATCTCCCCGCGGTTGGCCACCAGCACTTTGGAGATCACATCCACCCCTACAACAGCGTTATCCAGTAGTCCTGAAACCGAATAAAAATCAACAGGAATAACGCGATAAACCATAACGCAGCCACGGTCCAGCGCCACCGGTGCAAATATTGCAAATTGTTGCGTATATCGCCCTGCTCATGTGCCAGGGCTGCGAATATCACCAGCAGGCACAGCGTGACCGCCCAGACCACCATGCAGTACGGGCACAGCGCTCCGATCCGGTACAGGCTCTGAAAGATCAGCCAGTGCACGAACCCCGCCCCCGCCAGGGTGCCCAGCGCCAGCCCGGTCCAATACCACCGGGGCAGTGGAACTTTCGCAACAGCCAGCACACCAGTGACGATCACCACGGTGAATGCGACGATCCCCAGCAGCGGGTTGGGGAAGCCCAGCACGGAGGCCTGCGGGGTGACCATCACCGACCCGCACGACAGCACCGGGTTGAGGTTGCACGACGGCACGTACCCCGAGTCCAGCAGCAGCTTGATCTTCTCGACGGTCAGCGTGACCGAGGCGGCCAGCCCGATGACTCCGCCGATCAGCACCGCCCAGGCCCGCGACACGGCGACCGGCACCGCCTGCTGCTCGTGCGGTTCTACCGCCGAAGCGGTGATGGTCACGACTCCGGGGCCGGGGGCACCGACATGCCCGGCAGGTCACCGACGATCTCGCGGATCTTGGAGACCAGGGCCTCTGGGGTGGAGGGCCGGTAGTCCTCGCCGTTGATCCGCAACGTGGGGGTGGCGTGGATACCGCCGGCCGCGGCCATACCGCCCACCATCTTGAGGTATTTGCCGCTGTTGATGCACGCCGGAACGGTCCCGGCAGCCCCGGCCTGGCGGGCCAGCTCGATGAGGCGCTTGTTGTCCGGGAAGTCGGTCCCGATCTCCGACGGCTGAAGCTGCTCGGTAAAGAGCGCGGTGTGGAACCGGCGGAAGGCGTCGTTGCTCTCGTCGGCGACGCAGTAGGCGGCGGCACCGGCACGCGACGAGTAGTTGTCGTTCTGCGGCCGGTCCAGGATCGCGACCATGTGGTAGTCGGCGGCGATCGCCCCGCTGTCGATCAGCCGGGACACGGTCGGACCGAAGGCCCGCTCCAGGTTGCCGCAGGCCGGGCAGAGGAAGTCCTCATAGAACGTCAGCACGGCCTTGGGCTCGTCGGTGCCCTCCTTGGTGACGAGCTTGCTGGAGGTGACCCGGACCGCCTCGCCGGCGCCGGCGCCCTTCTTGTGGCCGTTGGACACCACGATGTAGCCGATCAGACCCACCGCGAAGACCACCACGATGGCGACCAGCCCGATCTGCATGGCGAGATTGCGTTTCTGGTCGCCGGCCTTCAAGCCGGAGGCGCCGGGGCGTTTGGGTTTGCTGGCCACAGTCGGTTGGTCCTCGTCTTCGGTGGTCGGTTTTGCGGTTCTACAGTACCGGCGTGAGCGGCCTCAGCCGCGGCTGAGGTGGGCGCGCAGCGCCGAGATCAACTCCCCGGTGGCAGTCGCGATGCCGCCGCCCAGAGGAAACAGATTGATGAATGCGTGCGTCATGGACGGCATCCGCCGCAGGTCGACGTCGACCCCGGCCGCACGCAGCGCCGCAGCGAACTGTTCACCCTCGTCGTAGAGCGGATCGAACCCGGCCAGCGCCATCAGTACCGGCGGCAGTCCCGACAGGTCCTCGGCCAGCAGCGGAGACACCCGCGGGTCGCTGGGGTCGAGCGGCGATCGGCCCACATATTGCTCGGTGAACCAATCGATGTCGTGCTTGGTCAGCAGGAACCCCTCCCCGTACAGCGTGCGCGAGCGGGTCTGGGCGGTGCAGTCAGCCACCGGGTAGATCAGCCACTGCAGGACAGGTGCCGCCCCGCCCTCGTCGCGAGCCCGCAACGCCACCCCGGCAGCCAGGTTCGCGCCCGCGCTGTCCCCGCCGACAGCGACCCGGCCGGTCAGCCCGCCCAGCTCGGCGGCGTGGTCGACGGCCCAGCGAAACGCCGCCCAGGCGTCGTCGAGTGCCGCCGGCGCGGGATGCTCGGGCGCCAGCCGGTAGTCCACCGACAGCACCGCAATGTCGCCGTCCCGGCAGGTCAGCCGACAGAACGCGTCGTGGCTGTCCAGGTCGCCGATCACGAATCCGCCACCGTGGAAGAAGACCAGCAGCGGCTTGGCGCCGCCACCGGGCGGCCGGTAGTGCCGAGCGGCGATGTCACCGGAGGGGCCGGGTAACGCGAGGTCGCCTACCTCGACGCGGATGTCGCCGCCGCCGAGCCCGGCGGCGGTCCGGCGCAACTGGGCGCGGGAGGCGTCCGCGTCGTCACCGATGACCAATCCGTGGACACCCATCGCGTGCTGTGCGGCCAGGGTCAATCGCAGCGTGGGGTCGAGGGTCTTGCCGTCGATGGTCACCGACCGCCCGCCGGTCAGCAGGCGCTGCACCCCGATCGGCAACCTCGGGGTGACCTTCATGCCGGCCTTCACCAGGGCGCTCTGCAGCTGATCGGACCACCTGGCACCCCGCCCGGAACCGGGCCCGACTGGCAGACTTCGTGGCATGGCTGCTGGAGATAGCTTGCGTTCGGTCACGCTCAACGACGGTAATTCCATCCCCAGCGTCGGTTTCGGGGTTTACAAGATTTCACCCGCCGAGACCGAAGCAGCGGTGAGCAGTGCGCTGGCGGCCGGCTACCGCCACATCGACACCGCGGCCCTCTACGGCAACGAACGCGAGGTGGGCCGCGCCGTCGCAGCCTCTGGGCTGGGGCGCGACGAGGTCTATGTGGTCACCAAGGTGTGGAACGCCGACCAGGGCTACGACTCCACGCAGCGGGCGTTCGAGGCGAGCATGGACCGGCTCGGGCTGGACGTTCTGGACCTGTACCTGATCCACTGGCCCCTGCCGATGCGCGGCAAGTTCGTCGAGACCTTCCGGGCCATGGCCCACCTGCGGGACCAGGGCCGGATCCGCTCGATCGGGGTGAGCAACTTCGCCGCCGATCACCTCAAGGTGCTCATCGATGCGACCGGGATCGTGCCGGTCGTCAATCAGATCGAGCTGCACCCGCGCTTCAGCCAGCCCGACCTGCGTGCGCTGCACGCCCGCCTCGGCATCGCCACCGAGGCCTGGGCGCCGTTGGGGCGCGGTTCGCTGCTGACACATCCGAAGGTCGCCGCGGTGGCGCGGCGGTACGGCAAGACCCCGGCACAGGTGCTGATCCGGTGGCATATCCAGCTGGGTAATATCGTGATTCCGAAATCGGTCCACCCGGAGCGCATCGTCGGCAACTTCGACGTCTTCGACTTCGAACTCGGCACGCCAGAGATGGCCGAGATATCCTCGCTCGACGACGGCGCCCGGCTGGGGCCCGATCCACGAACGTTCGATTACACAGGTAGGTGAAATGACGTCGGGCACTGCGATCCCCTCCGTCACGCTCAACGACGGTCACACCATGCCGACTCTGGGTATCGGGGTGGGCGAGTTGTCCGAGGCCGAAACCGAGCGGGCCGTCTCGACGGCACTCGAGCTGGGCTGCCGGCTGATCGACACCGCCAAGGTGTACGGCAACGAGGCCGCCGTGGGCCGGGCGATCGCCGCGTCGGGGATTCCGCGCGAGGAGGTGTTCGTCACCACCAAGCTGGCCAACGCCGACCAGGGTCTGACCGCCGCCATCGAAGCCTGCAAGGCCAGCCTGGAGCGGCTCGGGATGGAGTATATGGACCTGTACCTGGTTCATTGGCCGGCGCCGCCGCTGGGCATGTACGTCGACAGCTACGGCGGGCTGATCCAGACCCGGGAGATGGGACTGACCCGATCGATCGGGGTGTGCAACTTCACCACCCAGCACCTCGACGACGTGATCGATTTGGCATTCGAGACTCCGTCGGTCAACCAGATCGAGCTGCACCCGCTGCTCAACCAGGCTGAGCTGCGTGCCGCCAACGCTGAGCGCGGCATCGTGACTGAGGCTTACAGCCCGCTGGCGGTGGGCCGCCTGCTCGACAACCCGACGGTTACCGCGATCGCCGCCGAGTACGGCAAGACCCCGGCGCAGGTACTGATCCGGTGGAGCCTGCAGCTGGGCAACGTGGTGATCCCCCGCTCGGCCCAGCCGGAGCGCATCGCCGAAAACCTCGACGTGTTCGGCTTCGAGCTGGCCCAGGAGCACATGGACAGCCTGGGCGGCCTCAACGACGGCACCCGGGTGCGCGAAGACCCGCTGACCTACACCGGTATCTAGCCCGCCGGACAGGTGGCCGCGGCGTCGCGCAGTACCTCCGCCGACGGCTGGTCGAGTCGCAGCTGGTAGCCGCGCAGTACCGCGAGGTAGGCGATCGCGTACTGGCAGGCGAAGGAGCGGTTCGGCGGCATCCACTGGCCCGGCCCGGCATCGCCCTTGTCCTGGTTGGCCCGCCCGGCGACCGCCAGCAGGTTGGCGGGGTCGTTGGCGAAGCGCAGCCGCTGGCGGTGGGTCCAGCCCGAGGCTCCCATGTCCCAGGCGTAGGCCAGCGGGACGATGTGGTCGATCTGCACGGCTTCGCCGATCTTCGCGCCGCGGGTGAAGGCGACGACGGCATTGGTGTAGGGGTCGTAGAGGGTTCCGGTGGCCACCGCGGCGGGGCAGCGTTTGGTCGAGACCCGGGTGATGTCCACCAGATCGCGGTTGAGGATGTCGTTGCGGGTGTCGCAGCCGTTGCGTCCGCCGGGGGCGTCGTTGTCGTCGTCCCAGGCTTGACCGAACAGGTCGCGGCGGTAGTCGTAGCGGTGGGTGCGCACCGGTACCACCGAGATACCGGCCAGCACGTCGGTGCCCGGCGCCACGGTGGGCATTCCGGCCTGCGCTGCCAGGTCACGGCTGCGCTGGCCGGCGGCCGAGACGGTCTGGTAGGCCACCAGCACGGCGATCGCCGCCGCGACGGCCATCCACAGCAGGGTCCTGCGCTGCGGGTTCATGACTTGTCCAGGTATTCGATCCCGGTGAAATGCGCTGCCAGCGTGGCCAGCCCGGCATCGTTGGGGTCGGCTTCCCAAGCCTTGTCGCACCATTCCCGGGCCGCTTCGATGACCTCGCCGTGGTCGGTCAGCGACAACAGTTTCAGTCCGCCGCGCCAGCCGGACTGGGTGCGGCCCAGCACATCGCCCTCGCCGCGTTCCCGAAGATCCAGATCGGCCAGCGCAAAGCCGTCCAGCGTGGCGGCCACGGCCTCCAGGCGCCTGCCGGCCCGGGACCCCTCGGTTGCCGAGGTGACCAGCAGGCACAGGCTGGCGTGCTCGCCGCGCCCGATCCGTCCGCGCAGCTGATGCAGCTGGCTGATACCGAATCGGTCGGCGTCGGCCACCAACATCACCGTCGCATTCGGGACGTCGACACCGACCTCGATCACGGTCGTACACACCAACACGTCCACCGTTCCGGCCCGGAACGCGTTCATCACCACGTCTTTCTCATCGGCAGACAACCGGCCGTGCATCAACCCGAGCCGCAGTCCCGCCAACGGCCCGGATCCCAAACGCTCGTAGAGCTCTACCGCGGTCGCCGACGGCCGCAGCGACCCCTGATCGCCGGCCTGCGCCGCGGGCTCGTCGTTCTCGTCGATGCGCGGCGCCACCACGTAGGCCTGCCGGCCCGATGCGACCTCTTCCCGGATCCTCTCCCAGGCCCGTTGCAGCCAGGCCGGTTTGGTCTTCTCAAAGATCACCGAGGAGCGGATGGGCTGGCGCCCGCGTGGCAGCTCACGCAGCGTGGAGGTCTCCAGGTCACCGTAAACGGTCAGGGCCACGGTGCGCGGGATCGGCGTCGCGGTCATCACCAGCAGATGCGGCGTGATCCCCGCGGGAGCCTTGGCCCGCAACTGATCGCGCTGTTCCACCCCGAAGCGATGCTGTTCGTCGACCACCACCATGCCGAGCCGGTGGAACTCGACAGAGTCTTGCAACAGGGCGTGGGTGCCCACCACGATCCCCGCGGTGCCGTCGGTGATCTGAGCCCGAACCTGCTTCTTGGCCGGCGCCGACATCGACCCGGTGAGCAACGCCACCGCGGTGGCATGGTCCGCACCGCCGAGCTGACCCCCCATGGCCAGTGGCCCGAGCATGTCTCGCATTGAGCGAACATGCTGAGCCGCAAGGACTTCCGTCGGCGCAAGCAACGCGCACTGGTAACCCGCGTCGACCATCTGCAGCATCGCCAGCAGCGCAACCACGGTCTTTCCGGAGCCGACCTCACCCTGCAACATCCGGTTCATCGGACGGGTCGCGGTCAACTCCGCCTGCAAGACGTCGAGCACTTCACACTGCCCGGCCGTCAGCTCGAAGGGCAACCGGCTCATCATCTGCGCGGCCAACCCGTCGCTGCTCGCAGGTGCCGACGGTCCGGACTCGGACAGTTCGCCGTTGCGGCGCGCGGCCAACGCCCATTGCAGCCCCACCGCCTCATCGAAAGCCAGCCGCTCGCGGGCCCGGTCGCGCTGCGCCGCGCTCTCGGCGAGGTGGATCGCGCGAAGCGCCTCGTCTTCGCCGATCAGCCCGCGCTCGGCCAGCAACGCGGCCGGCAGTGGCTCGGGCACTGTGTCGAGAACTTCCAGAACCTGTCGCACACAGGCGAATATGTCCCAGCTCTGCAGTTTGGTGCTCGCCGGATAGATCGGATAGCAGGCCCGCTCGAACTCCGACTGCAGCACTTCGCCACTGATCGCCTGAGAGGCATCGGCGATGTTGCGCAGCGAGTCACTGCCGAAGTTGTCCTGGTTCGGCGCATCGAGGATGAGGAAGTCGGGGTGCGTCAGTTGAAGTTTGCGGTTGAAGTAGCCGACCTCGCCGGACAGCATCACCCGGGATCCCGGGGTGAGTTTGTATTTCAGGCCGCGCGCATTGAAGAAGGTGGCACTGACCTTCTGCTGGCCGCTACCCAGGGTGATCACCAGATATTCGTTGGGACGCCGGCCCGGCTGGCGCCTCATCGGTCTGGCCACGGCGGTGGCGATGGTGTCCACCAGGGTGATGTGTTCGCCCTCGAGCGCCTGGGCGTCGTCGACGCCGCGTTTGGTCGCGCCCTCGACGTAGCTGCGGGGGTAGTGCCGCAGCAGGTCGTCGACCGTACGGATTCCGAAGAACTCGTCGAGTTTGGCGGCCGCGTCCGAACCCACCACGTAGTCCAGCCGGTCGGCCAACGTGACCATCGTCACTCGACCCCGATCAGCAGTGCGTCCCCCCGATGCCCGGTGAAGTAGGTCGCCAGCTCGGTCCCCGGGTGCCGATCGTGCACGTGCCGGGCCAACACCTCGATGACCTCCCCGCCGAAGCCCGCACCGAACAGCACCGTCACCAGCTCACCACCGGCGGCCAGCATCAGGTCGATCAGACCGATCGCCGCCGCTCCGACATCGCGGGCCACGATCAGCACCTCGTCGCCGGCGATGCCCAGGCCGTCACCGGGTTGACAGGCGCCCGCCCAGGTCAGCGCCTTTTCGGTCGCCACCCGCACCGACCCGAGCCGAGTTCCGCCGGCCGCCCGGGCCATGGTGTAGCCGTCGTCGACCAGCGGCCGGCCCGGATCGTGCACCGCCAGTGCCGCCAGGCCCTGCACCATCGAGCCGGTCGGCACCGGCACCACGTCCACCCCCCACCCGATGGCCGCCGTAGCGCCCGCCACCAGTTCCTCGGCGGCGACGTAGCCGTTGGGCAGCAGCATCACCTGGGCTGCGCCGGTGTCGACCACCGCCCGCAGCAGCTGCTGCGCGGAGACCATCATCACCGGCTCGGCGCTGTGCGGGTCCGGCCGCAGTACGCAGGCGCCTTCGGAGTCGAACAGCGCCTCGGCGCCGTCGCCGTCGACCACGGCGAGCACCGCGCGCTCCCGTGTCCAGCTGCCCGGAGACGGGCCGGTGGCCCCGGCCAGCGCCGAGATCTGGATCCGGCGCGGCCGGCCGAACGCCAGCCCGGCCTCGACGGCGGCACCGGCGTCATCGGTGTGCACGTGCACCGAATATCCACCGACCACGCCCGAGGTCGCGATCGCGACCGATTCACCGAGCTGCGTCAACCGTTCGCGCAGGGCCTCGGTGTCTTCGGGGCTGCACTCGCCGAGGAGGTACATCACCTCGAACTGGGGTGCCGGCGGCTCGGTGCCCGCTTCGGGTGTCCGGGGCCGCGGCGAGGCTTGATACCGGGCCCGCACCGGGGCCTGCCCGGTGATCGTCGAACGCAGCGCGTCGAGCAGCACCAGCAGGCCGCGTCCGCCCGCGTCGACCACCCCGGCCTCGGCGAGCACATCGAGCTGGGTGGTGGTGGCCTCCAGCGCCTCGGCGGCGGCGTCGGTGCCGGCCACCAGCGCCGGCCCCAACTCGGCCCCCTGCGCAGCAGACCGCTGCACGGCAGCAGCCGCGGCCTGCAGCACCGACACGATGGTGCCGGGGACCTCGCGGCCTCCCATCGAGGTGACCACCAGCTCCACCCCGTGCCGTAAGCCGGCTGCGAGCAGCGCCGCGTCGATCACCGTGGTTGCAGCCCCGCGTTCGGCCGTCACATCGGCCAGGCCCCGCAGGATCTGCGACAGGATCACCCCGGAGTTGCCCCGGGCGCCGTGCAGCGCTCCGGACGACAGTGCGGCCGCCACCCGCCCGACCTCGCCCGAGGCCGCCTCGGTGTTGGCCTCGGCCAGGGCCGAGCGCATGGTGAACAGCATGTTGGTGCCGGTGTCGCAGTCGGCGACGGGGAAAACGTTGAGCTGGTTGATCTCGTCGGTGTGGGTGATCAGGTCGCCGACGGCGGTGTGCGCCCAGTCCCGCAAGGTCGCCGCATCCAGCGAACGATCGGGGTTGCCCACCTCCACCCCCCTTCCTGCCGCCACCTCCGGTGGCCGCAAGCCTAATCACTTCCGGCGACAGCACAGCTCACGCACGTCCGGTCTGCACGGGGCGTTTTGGTGGTTGCCCCGTCCGGCGGGTATCCTGATCAGGTTGTCGGGCCACCCGCTGAGGTCGTTGGCCCTCAAGCAGACGTTTTGAGGAGTGTCACATATGGCTGCCGTGTGCGATATCTGCGGAAAGGGCCCCGGCTTCGGCAAGTCGGTGTCCCACTCGCACCGTCGGACCAGCCGTCGGTGGGACCCGAACATCCAGGTTGTGCACGCCGCCCGTCCCGGCGGTAACAAGCAGCGCCTGAACGCCTGCACTTCGTGCATCAAGGCCGGCAAGGTCGTCCGCGGCTAAGTCCGCGTTCCTGGCTGCCCGGGCGCCCGCTTCGGCGACCCGTTCGGGCGGCTTCACTGCAGGCGCCAGTCGATCGGCTCGGCTCCCAGCTGTGCCAGCAGATCATTGGCGCGGCTGAAGGGGCGCGATCCGAAGAATCCACGCGATGCCGAAAGCGGCGACGGGTGCGGTGATTCGATGGTCAGGCAGTGCTCGTTGAGCATCGGCTTGAGCGTTCCGGCGTCGCGGCCCCACAAGATCGCCACCATCGGCCGTCGGCGGGCCACCAGTGCGCGGATCGCACACTCGGTGATCGCCTCCCAGCCCTTGCCGCGATGCGACGCGGGGGCCCCCGGTTGCACGGTCAGCACCCTGTTGAGCAGCAGCACACCCCGCTGCGCCCATGGGGACAGGTCACCGTTGGAGGGCGTGGGATAACCCAGGTCTGCGGTGTACTCGGTGAAGATGTTCGCCAGGCTGCGCGGCAACGGCCGCACATGCGGTGCGACCGAGAAGCTGAGGCCCACCGCGTGACCCGGGGTCGGGTAGGGGTCCTGCCCGACGATCAGCACCCGAACGTCGTCGAACGGAAAGCTGAAGGCGCGCAGAATGTTCTGCCCCTCCGGCAGGAAGCCGCGGCCGGCCGTCGTCTCCTCACGCAGGAACGTTCCCAGCGCGGCGACCTGATCGGTCACCGGCGCCAGCGCAGTGGCCCAACCGCTTTCGACAAGTTCGGGAAGTGGACGAGCACTCATGGTGTCTCAACGTAACGGTGCGCCGGGATCGAACGACTGCCAGCCCGCCTGCCCGTCCCACAACGCCCCGTCGACCAGCACCCGCCCCGGCCCGGGCCGCACCTGGCCGATGGCACGCCAACCGGCCGGCACGCCGGCGGGAAACGCGGCGACCAGCGCGTGATCCTCTCCCCCGCCCAGCACCCACGCCCACGGGTCGGCGCCGACTGCGGCGGCCGCGGGAGCCAGAGCCCGGTGATCGGACGCCAGCGCCGCCGTGGACACGTCCAGCGTCACCTGTGATGCGGCCGCCAGGTGCCCCAGGTCGGCGATCAATCCGTCGGAGACATCGGTCATCGCCTGCGCGCCGGCGCCGGCGGCGACCGCTCCCTGTCCGTAGGGCGGCTCGGGAACCAGATGCCGCTGCTCAAGCTCGGGGAATCCCCCGGCACCGTCGACCAGGAGCCGCAGCCCCGCCGCGGAGCGGCCCAGTTCGCCGGCCACCGCCAGTGTCGCCCCGGGGCGCGCGCCGGACCGCAGCACCGGAGCGCGGCCGGCCAGCTCCCCCAGCACCGTCACCGACACCACCCAGCGGTCGGCCTGAACCAGGTCGCCGCCGACCACGCCCGCGCCCAGGCGCTCGGCCTCGGCCCACATCCCGTCGGCCAGGGCCGCGGCGTCGGCGGCGGGCGTGTCGGAGGGCGCCCCGAAAGCGACCACGAACGCGGTGGGGCGTGCCCCCATCGCCTCGATATCGGCCGCGTTCTGCGCGATGGCCTTGCGCCCGACCTGCTCGGGGGCCGACCAGTCCAGCCGGAAATGCCGGCCTTCGACCAGCATGTCGGTGGAGACCACCACCCGGCCGTCGGCGCAGCCCACCACCGCCGCGTCGTCGCCGGGTCCCAGTTGTGTGGTGGCGGGCTGACGGCGCCCGGCGACCAGCCGGTCGATCATGGGAAACTCTCCAAGCTGACCCAGCGTGGGCTCATTACCGCGCACAGCCTGGAGTGTAGGTGCGATCAGAATGGTGGGCGGGGCGTGATCGGTCCGGACAACGATGCAGACGACGGGCCGCCGCGGCTTGCCCTGATCCTGGCGCTGGTGGTGGCCGTCGCCGCGGTGGGTATCGCACTGACGGTCGCCGCGGTGCGCCACCCGGGCGAGCGGGGTGCCGAACCGGTTCCGCTCGCCACGGTGCCCGCCCCACAAGCCGACAGCGCCGACTGCCGTGCCGTGTTGGACGCGCTGCCGTCTGCGCTCGGCGACTATCGGCGCGCCGAGCTGGTCGAACCGGCCCCGCCGGGCGCTGCGGCCTGGACCGCCGCGGACGGTGCGGCGGTGGTGCTGCGCTGCGGGCTGGACCGGCCGACTGACTTCGTGGTGGGCTCGCCCATCCAGGTGGTCGATCACGTGCAGTGGTTCGAGGTTCGCGAGGGTGACCGGGCCACCTGGTATGTGGTGGACCGCATTACCTATCTGGCGCTCACCCTGCCGCCGGGTTCGGGGCCGACGCCGATCCAGGAGATTTCCGATCTGATTGCCCAGAAGTGGGCGCCGGTGGCGATCAGGCCGGGCCCGCCGCGCTGAGTGGTTTCGCCGAACGTGCATTCACGCCGAGAATCTGCCTGATTTTCCGACCTGAGTGCACGTTCGGCGCGGCGGCGGGGGTGCCGGCGGGTGCGCGGCGGGTGCCGGTCGGCGCGGCGGCGGGCGTCGAGCGCGTCAGCGCAGGCCCACCCCGCGAGCCAGCGCGGTGTCGACCATGGTCCCCAGCAGCGTGGAATAGTCCATGCCGCTGGCCGACCACATCCGCGGGTACATCGAGATCGTGGTGAAGCCCGGCATGGTGTTGATCTCGTTGATCACCGGCCCGCTGTCGGTCAAGAAGAAGTCCACCCGGGCCAGGCCCTGGCAGTCCAGCGCGGCGAACGCCCGGATGGCCAGCTGCTGCACCGCGGCGGCGACATCGTCGTCGACCTTGGCCGGCACGTCGAGTTCGGCGGCGTCATCGAGGTATTTGGTGGCGAAGTCGTAGAACGCGTCGTCGGGGTCGCGGGTGCCGGCCACCCGGATCTCGCCCAGCGTGCTGGCGGCCACCGTGCCGTCGGGGAACTCGAGCACCCCGCATTCGATCTCGCGGCCGACGATCGCGGCCTCGACGATGACCTTCGGGTCGTGCCGGCGAGCCTCGGCGATCGCGGCGGGAAGCTCGTCATACGACGTCACCCGGCTCACGCCGATCGACGATCCGCCGCGGGCCGGTTTGACGAACAGCGGAAGCCCCAGGCGCTGCCGCTCGTCGTCGGACAGCGTCTCCTGAGCGGCCCGCAGCACCGCGTACGGCCCGATCGGCAGGCCGTCGGCGGCCAGCAGCTTCTTGGTGAACTCCTTGTCCATGCCCGCCGCGCTGGCCAGCACCCCGGCACCCACGTAGGGCACCCCGGCCAACTCCAGCAGCCCCTGTATGGTGCCGTCCTCGCCGTAGGGTCCGTGCAGTACCGGAAACACCACGTCGACCGACTCCAGCACCTCTGCGCGTCCCGCAGCGGAGAACGCGACCAGCTGACCGGCCCGCTGGGGGTCGGCTGCCAGCGCCAGCTCAGCGCCCGAGTCCGTGCTGACCGACGGCAGTTGCCGGTCGGTGATCGCCAGGGCGTCCGGGTTGCCGTCGGTGAGTACCCACGCCCCCTGCGGGGTGATTCCTACCGCGACGACCTCGAAGCGTTGCGGGTCAAGGTTGCGCAGGATGCTGCCCGCTGAGACACAGGAGATGGCGTGCTCACTACTGCGGCCGCCGAAGACGACGGCCACGCGGGTCCGTTCGTGGGAATTCACACGCCAGAGGGTACCGGGGGCGGCTCACTCCGGTTTGGTGTGACGTCCCAGCAGCAGTGCCACCGCCTCGGTGACCGACAGCCCCTGGTGGCACACCCGGTGCACGGCGTCGGTCAAGGGCATCTCCACGTCGTAGCTCGACGCCAGTGCCAGCACCGACTGACACGAGGTCACCCCTTCGACGACATGGCCGTCGGTCGTGCTCGCCAAACCCGCCGATCCGGGGGTCGGCGGCAACGCCTCACCCCGGCCGAGCCGCTCCCCGAACGAACGGTTGCGCGAATGCGGCGACGTACAGGTCGCCACCAGGTCGCCTACTCCGGCCAGGCCCGCCAAGGTGGTGTCTTTGGCGCCCAGCGCCACACCCAGCCGAATGATCTCGGCGAGGCCGCGGGTGATGATCGCCGCCGCGGTGTTCTCCCCCAGACCCACCCCCGCTGCCATCCCACAGGCCAGCGCGATGATGTTCTTGCAGGCGCCGCCGATCTCGGTACCGATGACATCGGCGTTGGTGTACGGCCGGAAATAACCGGTGTTGAGCATCCGTTGCAGCGCCACCGCACGACCGGAGTCCGTGCAGGCGACCACCGTGGCCGCGGGCTGGCCCGCGGCGATCTCGGCCGCCAGGTTGGGACCCGACACCACCGCGACCTGGCCGGGATCGAATCCCGTCACCGCCACGATCACCTGGCTCATCCGCATCAGCGTGCCCAGCTCAATGCCCTTGGCGACGCTGACCAGCGTGGCACTGCTGGTCAGGTACGGCGTCCAGCTCTGCAGATTGGCCCGCATGGTCTGCGCCGGAACAGCCAGCACGACGGTGGTCGCGCCGTCCAGCGCCTCCGCGGGATCGCAGGTGGCACGCACCGCGTCGGGCACGGTGCAGCCCGGCAGATAGTCGGGGTTGAGCCGGGACTCGTTGATCTGGGTGGCTATATCGGGCCGGCGTGCCCAGAGCTTGACCGCACTGCCGGCGTCGGCGAGCACCTTCGCCAGCGCCGTGCCCCACGCACCCGCCCCCATCACCGCGACCGTGCCGTCGGTGCCGACCATCACACACCACCTCCCTTAAGCGCATCACCCTATCGGGGACCGCGAGCGCGGCGGAGCCGGGCGAAGCGGGTCACCGCCACCGCGGCAAAGCGGGGCAAGGCGGAACGACCCGCGGGCCGTCGAACCCCACGCTGGCAGGATGGGTCGGGTGAACTCCGCACAGGCCGAGGAATCCGGTATCGGGGTGATCATTGCCGTCAAGCGGCTCGGCGTGGCCAAGACGAGGCTGGCGCCGGCATTTCCCGCACCGGTGCGGGAGGCCGTGGCGCTGGCCATGCTGGCCGACACCATCACCGCCGCGTTGCACGCCCGGGGGCTCGACCACATCACCGTGGTCACCCCGGACGAGGCCGCCGCCGCGACGGCCGCCGAGCTGGGCGCGGAGGTGCTGCAGGATCCGACACCGGAGGGTCACGACGACCCGCTGAACAACGCGCTCGCCGCGGCCGCGGCCAAAGTAGCGGCTTCTGTGCCGAATATCGTTGTTTTACAGGGGGATCTACCGGCGCTGCAATCGTACGAACTCGACGAGGCGATCGCCGCCGCGCGGCCACATCAGCGTAGCTTTGTCGCCGACCGACAAGGGGTGGGCACTGTGGCGCTGTTCGCATTCGGCGCCCCGCTGGAACCACGGTTCGGCCGGGATTCCTCGAAACGGCACCGGCAATCCGGCGCCCTGGAACTGACCGGCGCCTGGCCCGGCCTGCGCTGCGACATCGACACGCCCGAGGATCTGGCGGTGGCGCGCCGGCTCGGAGTCGGTACGGCGACGGCCCGCGCGCTCGCACACGCCAAGACCGGTGGCAGCAACATGCGCTATGAGCAATGATTTATCGGTGGACGAAATTGAGGGCGGCGAGCTCACCGAGACGCGTATCGACACCGACTGGCGTCCGAACGACTCCACTCCGACGGCGCCGCCTGCGGCCACGGCGGGTCTGCCGGTCGGCGGCGATCACGACGAACTGCCGGCCGATCGCTATCTGAACCGCGAACTGAGTTGGCTGGACTTCAATGCCCGGGTGCTGGCGCTGGCCGCCGACACCTCGCTGCCGCTGCTGGAGCGCGCCAAGTTTCTGGCGATCTTCGCCTCCAACCTCGATGAGTTCTACATGGTGCGCGTCGCCGGCCTCAAACGCCGTGACGAGATGGGCCTGTCGGTCCGTTCCGCAGACGGCCTGACCCCGCGTGAGCAACTGCGCCGGATTGGCGAGCAGACCCAGCTGATCGCCACCAACCACGCGCGGGTGTTCCTCGACTCGGTCCGCCCGGCGCTGGCCGCCGAAGGCATCTACGTGGTGACGTGGGCCGACCTGTCGCCCGCCGAGCGAGACCAGTTGTCGGTGTACTTCCACGAGCAGGTGTTCCCGGTGCTGACGCCGCTGGCCGTCGACCCGGCACACCCGTTCCCGTTCGTCAGCGGCCTCAGTCTGAACCTGGCGGTGACGGTCAAGCGCCCCGAGGACGGCGGAAGTCACTTCGCACGGGTGAAGGTTCCCGACAACGTCGACCGTTTCGTCGAACTCGACGCCGGGGCCGACGGCGGCGACAGCCGGGACGGGGTCCGATTCCTACCGATGGAGGAGCTGATCGCAGCGTTTCTGCCGGTGTTGTTCCCCGGTATGGAGATCGTCGAGCATCATGCGTTCCGCATCACCCGCAACGCCGATTTCGAGGTCGAAGAGGACCGGGACGAGGATCTGCTGCAGGCCCTGGAGCGGGAGCTGGCGCGCCGGAGGTTTGGATCGCCGGTCCGTCTCGAAGTCGCCGACGACATGACCGAGCACATGCTGGAGTTGCTGCTGCGCGAACTCGACGTGGACCCCGGCGATGTCATCGAGGTGCCGGGCCTGCTCGATCTTTCGTCGCTGTGGCAGGTCTACGGCCAGGACCGGCCCGACCTCAAAGACCGCACCTTCGTACCGGCCACGCACCCGGCGTTCGCCGAACGGGAGACTCCCAAAAGCATTTTCGCCACCCTGCGCGAGGGCGAGGTGCTGGTGCACCACCCCTATGACTCCTTCGCCACCAGCGTGCAGCGGTTCATCGAGCAGGCCGCCGCGGACCCGGGGGTGCTGGCTATCAAGCAGACCCTCTACCGCACCTCGGGCGATTCACCGATCGTCACCGCGCTGATCGACGCCGCCGAAGCGGGTAAGCAGGTGGTGGCCTTGGTCGAGATCAAGGCCCGCTTCGACGAGCAGGCCAACATCAGGTGGGCGCGCAAGCTGGAACAGGCCGGTGTGCACGTGGTCTACGGGCTGATCGGGTTGAAAACCCACTGCAAGGTCGCGCTTGTGGTGCGCCGCGAAGGGTCCGCGATCCGGCGGTACTGCCACATCGGCACCGGCAACTACAACTCCAAGACCGCACGGCTTTACGAAGATGTGGGTCTGCTCACCGCCGATCCGGATATCGGCGCCGACCTGACGGACCTGTTCAACTCCTTGACGGGCTATTCACGCAAAGTCGCCTACCGAAACCTGTTGGTGGCCCCCTACGGCGTGCGGACCGGCATCATCGAACGGATCGAACGTGAGGTTGCCGCGCACCGCGACACCGGCCTCGGCCGAATCCGGCTCAAGCTCAATTCGCTGGTCGACGAGCAGGTGATCGACGCGCTCTACCGCGCCTCGCGGGCCGGGGTGCGTGTCGAGCTGGTGGTACGCGGGATCTGCGCACTGCGGCCCGGGGTCGAGGGATTCTCCGAAAACATCATCGTCCGATCGATTCTCGGCCGATTCCTGGAACACTCTCGCGTCATTCACTTCCGCGCCATCGATGAGTTCTGGATCGGCAGCGCCGACATGATGCACCGCAATCTGGACCGCCGTGTCGAGGTGATGGCGCAGGTGAAAAACCCGCGGCTCACTGCACAACTCGGCGATGTGTTCGATTCCGCGATGGACCCGGCCACCCGTTGCTGGGAGCTCGGTCCAGACGGTCAGTGGACCGCGGAGCCGCAAGACGGGGCCACCGTCCGCGATCACCAGGTATCGCTGATGGAACGCCACCGCAATCCCTGACCGGCCGCCCATCCACCGCCCAGCCCGAACTGACCTGGCAGGAGTGCAAGGTGCTCGAAACGACGGTGTCGAAGGGCTCTTCGCCGGCCGACAAGGTGATCCACGCCGCCGGCGCCGTGCTGTGGCGGATGCGGCACGGCGGCGTCGAAGTTGCCGTCATTCACCGCCCCCGTTATGACGACTGGTCCCTGCCGAAGGGCAAAGTCGATCCCGGGGAGAACGAGCCGGTGACTGCCGTGCGGGAGATCCTGGAGGAGACCGGCCAGCACGCACACCTGGGCCGCCGACTGGGGGCGGTCAGCTACCCGGTGGCGCAGGGCACCAAAAAGGTGCGGTACTGGGCCGCCCGGGCCCTGGGCGGAGACTTCACGCCCAATGACGAGGTAGACGAACTGGCATGGCTGCCGGTCGACGCGGCGATCCAGGAACTGCAATACCCCCACGACCGGAAGATATTGCGGCGGTTCACCAAGGCGCCCGCCGATACCGAGACGGTGTTGATCGTGCGGCACGGCACCGCCGGGCGCCGATCACGCTTCTCCGGAGATGACCGCCAGCGGCCGTTGGACAAGATGGGCCGCGCCCAGGCCGAGGCGCTCACCGGCCTGCTACTGGCTTTCGGCGCCACCGATGTGTACGCGGCCGACCGGGTGCGGTGTGCGCAGACCGTGGAGCCCCTGGCCGCCGAACTCGGGGTTGCGGTGCGTGCCGAGCCGACGCTGACCGAAGAGGCCTACTCCCACAACCCCAAGCGTGCCCGCCGCAGGGTTATGGAGATCGCCGAGCTCGGCGGCACGCCGGTTATCTGTACCCAGGGCAAGGTGATTCCCGACATGATCGCCTGGTGGTGTGCGCGCGACGGCATCAAGCCCGACAAGTCACGCAATCGCAAAGGCAGCACCTGGGTGCTGTCGCTGTCGGGTGGCCGGCTGGTCGCCGCCGATCATCTCGGCAGCCCGCTGGCCCGCCACAAGTCGACATAAACGACCGAGCGCCGCGGGGATGGCCCCGCGGCGCTCGGCTGTTCGTGGTTACTTGCGGCCCTTGCGAGCCGGGGCCTTGGTCGCGGCCTTCTTGGCCGGAGCCTTCTTGGCCGGGGCCGCCTTGGTCGCGGCCTTCTTCGCGACGACCTTCTTGGCCGGGGCCGCCTTGGTCGCGGCCTTCTTCGCGACGACCTTCTTGGCCGGGGCCTTGGTCACCGCCTTCTTGGCCGGGGCCTTGGTCACCGCCTTCTTGGCCGGAGCCTTGGTCACCGCCTTCTTGGCCGGAGCCGCCTTGGTCACGGCCTTCTTGGCCGGAGCCTTCTTGGCCGGGGCCTTCGCTGCTGCCTTGGTGGTGGCCTTGGCGGCGGTCTTCTTGGCCGCAGCCTTGGTGGCCTTCTTGGCCGGCGACTTCTTCGCCGCCTTAGCCGCGGTGGCACTGGTACCAGCGCCACGCTTGACGGCGAGTCCCTCGGCCGGGACGCGCTGCGCGCCAGAAACAATCGCCTTGAACTGCGCACCGGGGCGGAATGCGGGAACTGACGTCGGCTTCACCTTGACCGTTTCACCGGTGCGGGGATTGCGGGCGACGCGCGCGGCGCGACGACGACGCTCGAAGACGCCGAACCCGGTGATGGTGACGCTCTCACCCTTGTGGACGGCGCGCACAATGGCATTGACGAAATGCTCGACGGCCTCGGTCGCCGACCGACGGTCGGTGTCCAATTCCTTTGTGAGCACGTCGATGAGCTCTGCTTTGTTCATCCAATCCCTCCGAGACCAGTGGCCCTACTTGAGCCGACTAGTGCACACGGTAATCCCTGATACCACAGATATCCAAGAGCCACGCGCAATTTCAGACGAGATTATAGGCGAATTCGGTAATCCGGTTACCGCCCTTGAACGCCGGTCACAGTGCTGCGCCCACCGGAAGTTAAGGTCGGCTGCGCCACCTCAGGGAGCGGGCAGGGTGCGCGGCTTCCAGCTCGGCCGAGCGGCCTCAAATGTGTCGATATCTTCGAGTTTCCGCAGCGTAAGACCTATATCGTCGAGCCCTTCGGACAATCGCCAGGCGGTGTAGTCATCAATCGTGAACGGCACCACCACCGTTCCGGCGGTGATATTCCGATCTTGAAGATTGACAGTGATTTCCAAACCCGGGCTCTGCTCGATGAGCTTCCACAGCAGTTCCACATCATCCTGGGCCACCTGGGCGGCAAGCAGGCCTGCCTTGCCGGCATTGCCCCGGAAGATGTCGGCGAATCGAGACGAGATCACTACCCGGAACCCGTAGTCGAGCAGCGCCCAGACCGCGTGTTCCCGCGACGACCCGGTGCCGAAGTCCGGCCCCGCCACCAGCACCGAACCTTTGTCGAACGGGCTGAGATTCAGAACGAAGGAGGGGTCGTTGCGCCACGTGGCGAACAGACCGTCCTCGAAGCCGGTCCGGGTGATGCGCTTCAAATAGACCGCGGGAATGATCTGGTCGGTGTCGACATTGGACCGGCGCAGCGGAACGCCGATTCCGGTGTGGGTGTGGAAAGCTTCCATGACTAGGCTCCTTTAAAAGGCCGTGGCGGTCAGTTCAAGTCGGCGGGGGCCGACAGCCTGCCGCGGACAGCGGTGGCGGCGGCTACGGCCGGGGAAACCAGATGGGTGCGTCCACCCTTGCCCTGCCGGCCCTCGAAATTGCGGTTGGACGTCGACGCCGAGCGCTGACCGGGTGACAGCTGATCCGGGTTCATCCCCAGACACATCGAGCATCCGGGTTGGCGCCACTCGGCACCCGCCGCGGTGAAAACCTCGGCCAGGCCTTCTGCTTCGGCTTGATTGCGCACGCGCATCGAGCCCGGCACCACGAGCATGCGCACCCCGTCGGCAATTTGGCGTCCGCGCAGCACATCGGCAACCGCACGCAGGTCCTCGATACGGCCGTTGGTGCACGATCCGACGAAGACGGTGTCGACCGCGATGTCGCGCATCGGCGTGCCCGGTGCAAGGTCCATGTAGGCCAACGCCTTCTCAGCGGCGCGCCGCTCCGCCTCATCGGTGATCGACTCGGGGTCGGGCACTTCGGCGCCCAGCGGGACGCCCTGGCCGGGGTTGGTGCCCCACGTTACGAACGGCGTCAACGCAGCGGCGTCCAGGTGGACCTCAGCGTCGAACGTGGCACCGGGGTCGGTGCGCAGACTGCTCCAATAGGCCACCGCGGCATCCCAGTCCGCACCGGTGGGCGCGTGCGGCTTGCCGCGCAGGTACTCGTAAGTGGTCTCGTCGGGAGCGACCATTCCGGCCCGAGCGCCGGCCTCAATGCTCATGTTGCAGATCGTCATCCGGGCCTCCATCGACAGTGCTTCGATGGCGCTGCCGCGGTACTCGATGACGTAGCCCTGGCCGCCGCCGGTGCCGATCTGGGCGATCACCGCCAAGATGATGTCCTTGGCCGTCACACCGTCGGCGAGCTGCCCGTCGACATTGACCGCCATCGTCTTGAACGGACGCAGCGGCAGCGTCTGGGTGGCCAGCACGTGTTCGACCTCGGACGTGCCGATGCCCATCGCCAGCGCCCCGAATGCGCCGTGCGTGGAGGTGTGACTGTCGCCGCAGACCACCGTCGTGCCCGGCTGGGTGAGCCCCAGTTGCGGACCGATGATGTGCACGATCCCCTGATCGAGATCGCCCATGGGGTGCAACCGGATGCCGAACTCGGCGCAGTTGCGCCGCAGGGTCTCGACCTGGGTCCGCGAAACCGGGTCGGCGATCGGCTTGTCGATGTCCACCGTGGGCACGTTGTGGTCCTCGGTGGCGATGGTCAGATCCGGGCGCCGGACCGGACGGCCGGCCAACCGCAGCCCCTCGAAGGCCTGCGGACTGGTCACTTCGTGCACCAGGTGCAGGTCGATGTAGATCAGGTCGGGTTCAGTCCCGCCGCCGGATACCACGACGTGGTCTGCCCAAACCTTTTCGGCCAGGGTGCGAGGCTGCTCGGTCATTCCCATCCCCAAATCTGAAGGTCTCATATTTTGAGACGCTAGTATCTCTATATGGGACAGCATAGCGGCATCGGCGTTCTGGACAAAGCACTGGCGGTACTGCACTCGATCGCCGAATCGCCATGCGGACTGGCCGAACTGTGCGACCGAACCGGCCTGCCCCGCGCCACCGCGCACCGGCTGGCCGCGGGACTGGAAACCCACCGACTGCTCGGGCGCGACACCGAGGGGCGCTGGCAGATAGGTCCCGCCGTCAGCGAACTGGCGGTCCACGCCGACGATCCGCTCCGCGCGGCCGGCGCGGCGGTCCTGCCACGGCTGCGGGAGATCACCGGGGAAAGCGTGCAGTTGTACCGCCGGGAGGGCGCCGAACGGGTCTGTGTCGCGGCGCTGGAACCGCCTGCCGGGCTGCGCGACACCGTGCCGATCGGTTCCCGGCTGCCGATGACCGCCGGTTCGGGGGCCAAAGTCCTGTTGGCCTATGCCGAGCCGACGATTCAGCAGGACATGCTGTCGAAGGCGGCGTTCACCAGTCGCACCCTGGCGGAGATCCGCCGGCGGGGCTGGGCGCAGAGCGTCGCCGAACGCGAGCCGGGGGTGGCCAGCGTGTCCGCGCCGGTGCGCGACCGCCGCGGCACGGTGGTGGCAGCCGTCTCGGTCTCGGGTCCGATCGACCGGATGGGCCGACGCCCCGGGGCGCGCTGGGCCGCCGACCTGCTCGCCGCCGCCGCGGCGCTCACCGAGCGACTGTAGATCGCGGCGCGCGGCGGTCGGCCCACGTACCGGCGGCCTGCGCCGGCTGACTCGCGTCTGCTCGCCGGGGCTACCGGTCTGCCTGAGAGACTGCAGGCATGGGAACCAAACAGCGCGCACAGATCGTCATGACCGACACCGAGGTCGCCGACTTCGTCACCAGCAGCCGCACCGGAACGCTGGCCACCATCGGCCGCGACGGTCGACCTCACCTGACGGCGATGTGGTACGCCGTGCTCGACGGCGAGATCTGGCTCGAAACCAAGGCGAAGTCGCAGAAGGCGGTGAACGTGCGCCGCGATCCGCGGGTCACCTTCCTGCTGGAGGCCGGCGAGACCTACGACACACTGCGCGGGGTGGCGTTCGACGGCGTCGCGGAGATCGTCGACGACCCGGACATCCTCTTCCGGGTGGGCGTCAGCGTCTGGGAGCGCTACACCGGGCCCTACTCCGAGGAGATGAAGCCGGCCGTCGACGCCATGATGAACAACCGGGTGGCTGTGCGCATCGTCACTTCGCGCGCCCGCTCCTGGGATCACCGCAAGCTCGGCCTGCCGGCGATGCCGCTGGGTGGAACCACTGCAGCCACCGACGACTGACGACAACTCGCCGGACACGGGAAAGGGCCCGCACCTTCGAGAAGGTGCGGGCCCTTTGCGATGTCCCCCCGATGGGATTCGAACCCACGCTACCGCCGTGAGAGGGCGGCGTCCTAGGCCGCTAGACGACGGGGGCTAGAACATTTCCGGGTTGCCAGCATAGCTCAACCCGCTCGGCCCGCCTAATCGCTTGCAGCGGACCGCTTTTGCTGGGGTACCAGGACTCGAACCTAGAATGGCTGAACCAGAATCAGCTGTGTTGCCAATTACACCATACCCCATTGGCCGGCCATCACCGCTGGTCAGCGTGCCTGGCGGGCACTGCTGGCCTAACGTTCTTGGGCCGACGAGCAGACTACCAAACTTCTACGCCGAAGTTGTCATCGCGCTGCCCCTACCCCCGCCCGGGCGGTCCGCAACCGCTCCAAGCTGCGTCGCGAGCCCAGCAATTCCAGCGACTCGAACAGCGGCGGGCTGACCAGACCACCGGAGACGGCGACCCGGACCGGACCGAACGCCTTGCGCGGTTTGAGGCCCAGTCCGTCCAGCAGCGCCGCCTTCAACGATTCCTCGATGGCGACGGCGGTCCAGTTCTGCACGGCCTCCAGAGCGGCGATGGCAGCGTCGAGCACCGGGGCCGATTCCGGGCCCAGCTCCTTGGCGGCGGCACGGGGCTCCAGCTCGTAGTGCTCGTCGTTGAAGAACTTCAACAGCGGCCAGGCGTCGCCGAGCACCACGATGCGGGTCTGCACCAAGCCGGCGGCCACCGCAAAGCCGGCATCGTCCAGGCCGGTGTCGTGCCCGTGGGCATCCAGATAGCCGCGCAGCCGGGCTGTGAAGTCGTCCAGGCCGAGCAGCCGGATGTGCTCGGCGTTGATCGCATCGGCCTTCTTCTGGTCGAACCGGGCCGGGTTGGAGTTGACGTTCACCACGTCGAACGCGGCCACCATCTCCGCCATGCTGAACACATCACGGTCATCGGCGATGGACCAGCCCAGCAGCGCCAGGTAGTTCAACAGACCCTCGGGGATGAACCCCCGGTCCCGGTGCGCGAAGAGATTCGACTGCGGGTCACGTTTGGACAGCTTCTTGGTGCCCTCGCCTAAAACGGTTGGCAGGTGCCCGAATTCCGGAATCCGCTCAGCCACACCGATACGCATCAACGCCTGATACAGCGCGATCTGCCGCGGGGTGGACGGCAGCAGGTCCTCGCCGCGCAGCACATGGGTGATCTTCATCATGGCGTCGTCGACCGGGTTGACCAAGGTGTAGAGCGGGTCGCCGTTGGCCCGGGTCAGCGCGAAGTCGGGCACGGTGCCGGCCGGAAAGACCGTCGGCCCGCGCACCAGATCGGTCCAGCCCAGCTCGGTGTCGGGCATCCGTAGTCGCACCACGGGCTTGCGGCCCTCGGCGAGGTACGCCGCCCGCTGGTCGGCCGTCAGGTCCCGGTCGAAGTTGTCGTAACCCAGCTTGGGGTTGCGCCCGGCGGCGCGGTGACGGGCCTCGACCTCCTCCGGCGTGGAGAACGCCTCGTAGGCCTCCCCCGCCGCCAACAACCGCGCCACCACGTCACGGTGGATGTCGGCGCGCTCGGACTGCCGGTACGGCCCGTAGGGTCCGCCCACCTCGGGGCCCTCGTCCCAGTCGAGGTGCAGCCAGCGCAGTGCGTCGAGCAACGCCAGGTAGCTCTCCTCGCTGTCGCGCTCGGCGTCGGTATCCTCCACCCGGAACACCATGGTGCCGCCGGTATGGCGGGCGTAGGCCCAGTTGAACAGGGCGGTACGGATCAGCCCGACGTGCGGAGTGCCGGTCGGCGAGGGGCAGAACCGGACACGAACACCAGATGTGGTCACTACTTTCCTTTGCGGATAACCGGATTGGACAGGGCGCCGATGCCTTCAACGGCGATGGACACGGTGTCACCGTGCTCGATGGGGCCGACGCCTTCGGGGGTGCCGGTAAGGATGATGTCGCCGGGCAGCAGCGTCATCACCGCGGAGACCCATTCCACGATGGCGCCCACGTCGTGAATCATCAGCGATGTCCGGCTGTCCTGCTTGACCACCCCGTTGACCTCGGTGCGAATGGCCAGGTCAGCCGGGTCGAGGTCGGTGACGATCCACGGCCCGATCGGGCAGAAGGTGTCGTGGCCTTTGGCCCGGGTCCATTGCCCGTCAGACTGCTGCTGGTCACGCGCCGACACGTCGTTGCCGATGGTGTAGCCCAAGATGTTGTCGCGGGCGCGGGCGGCCGGAACGTCCTTGCAGGGACGTGAGATGACCACGGCCAGCTCACCTTCGTAGTGGACCGGGGAAGCATTGGCGGGCAGCTGAATCGGCACGTTGGGTCCGACAATGGCGGTGTTGGGTTTGAGGAACATCACCGGGTTGGCCGGTGGGGCACCACCCATTTCGGTGATGTGGGCGGCGTAGTTCTTGCCGATGCAGACCACCTTGCTGGCCAGGATCGGCGCCAGCAGCCGCACGTCCGCCAGCGGCCAGGAACGGCCGGTGAACTCCGGTGTGCCGAAGGGGTGCTCGGCGATCTCGCGGGCGGTCATCTCGTGTGGCCGGTCGGGGTCCCCTTCAAGGCTGACGAAGGCGACACCGTCCGGGCTGGCAATTCGGCCTAGGCGCATTCCAGCAAGCCTAATGGCGACCGCAAGCGCGGCGGAGCCGGGCGAAGCGGGTCGCCATCAACCAGCCCAAGCCGACCGCAAGCGCGGCGGAGCCGGGCGAAGCGGG
>NZ_JRMK01000030.1:0-38153 GCF_000972925.1 Mycobacterium sp. UM_Kg1
TCCTGGTGGCGATCCACATCGGGGCCACCAAGGTGGCGACCTCGCAGGCGGACGGTCGCATCGCCATCACCACGACGCAGTTCGCCGACTACGGGCCGATCGACGCCCGATTCGCGCCCCAGACGGTCAACAAACTGAGCTCGCTGACCGGGGTGGAAAAGATCGAACGGATGGCTGAAATCGAGATCAGCCTCAAAGACGGCTCGCTGGCGCATATTCAGGCCCAGGACCGGCCGACATTTCCGTTCGGATTGCTCGCCGGACAATCCCCGGAGGACAGTCAGAAAGCCAATCAGGTCGTCCTCGGCAGCGTTCTGGCGCGGGAGAAGAATCTCCACATCGGTGACACTCTGGTATTCGGAAGCGGACTCGACGCTCAGGCTATGAGCATCGGCACCATCGTGGCCACTCCCGAATACGGCGGCCGGCGCATCTACATGCCCTATTCCGTCGCCGAACAGATCTACGGCCCCCAGCCCGCCGGCCTGATCTTCGCCACCCCGGCGGCCGGCTTCACCGCCGCCCAAGTCATCGACAACATCAGGGCCGCGGAGTTCGACCAACCGGTGACCGCGGTCGACACCGACGGTTATGCCGCCGACATCGCCGCCTCCATCGGCCGCTACCTGACGCCGCTGAACACCCTCAAGTACGGCCTGCTGGCGATCGCCTTCATCTCGGTGCTGTCGACGCTGCTGCTGGTCGGCATCCGGCGCCGACGGGAAGTGGCGCTGATCCAGGCGCTGGGCGCCACCCGGGTTCGGGTGTTCAGCATCACCACCATCGAGGCGGTCGTCGCCGGTGCGGCGGGCGGTCTGTTCGGCGCGGTGCTCTCGATCGCCATCTCCGAGGCGGTGCGGCGGGCGGCCGTGGTCAACGTCGGCCTGATCACTCCCCTGGTGTTCCCCTGGACCGATGCGGTGGTCTACGCCGTACTGGCCACCGTCGCCGCGGTCTTCGCGGCGATCATTCCCGCTTGGAAGAGCACGCGATCCACCCCGGCGACCGAGCTGCGCGACGAGTGAGTTCACCGCGCTGACCAGTTAAGGATGCAATGACAGTCACCACCCCCACCATCCCCGGCTTCGCCGGCGACGCCGTCTACCCCGGTGACGCCCGCTACGACGAGGTGCGCCAGGTCTTCAACGGGCTGATCGACAAGCGGCCGCAGGTGGTGCTGCAGTGCCGCACCCAGGACGACATCGTCGCCGCGGTCCGCTACGCGGTGGCCTCCGGCGCCGAGATCGCGGTGCGAAGCGGTGGTCACAGCGTCGCCGGCCACTCGGCCACCGACGGCGGCATCGTCATCGATCTGACGCTGATGCGCGGGGTGCGGGTGGACCCCGAGGCGCGGATCGCCTACGTCGACGCCGGTGCCACCTGGGGCGACGTCGACCCGGTGACCAGCCGGCATGGGCTGGCCTGCCCGGGCGGGGTGGTCTCGACGACGGGCGTCGGCGGGTTCTCGCTCGGTGGCGGGATCGGGTGGCTCTCGCGTGCCCACGGCATGACCTGCGACAACCTGATCGGCGCCACCTTGGTGCTGCCGTCGGGCGAGGTGCTCTCGGTCAGCGAGACCGAGAACGCCGACGTGCTGTGGGGTCTGCGCGGCGGGGGCGGGAACTTCGGTGTCGTCGCGCAATTCGTGCTGCGGTTGCACCCGGTGAATGGTGTGGTCGCCGGCGTGCAGTCCTACCCCGACACCGACGCGGAGGCGGCACTCAAGCACTTCCGCGCCCAGATGGACAACGCCGGCGACCACCTGGCCTCGATTCTGGACTTCTCGACCGACCTGACCACGGGCCAGTCACTGGTCAATGTTCTGGGCTGCTCGACACGGACCGACGCGGTCGGCAGCGACGACCTGAGCGCGCTGCTCAATGTCCGCGGCGTGGCGGCCAAACCGGTGCTGGCAGTGCAGCACCAGCTGGATTATTCGACCTGGCAACAGGCCCTGGACTACACCGCGCCGTACGGCTGGCTGAACTACTGGAAGTCGCTGTTCGTCACCGAGCTCACCGACGAGGCGATCCGGCGCATCGCGCTGCTGGGGCGGTCGCGTCCCTCGGCGCAGACCCGGCTGCACCTGATTCGGCTCGGCGGGTACGCCAGCCGGGTTCCGCCGGAGTCCACGGCCGTGGTCGCCCGCGAGCACCCCTACATCATTCACCTGATGGCGACCTGGACAGATCCCGCCGACAGCGCACGGTGCACGGCGTGGGCCGGACAGGCCTTCGAGATCCTGCGTCCGCTGGGTCCGGCGAGCGCCTACCTGAACTTCGTCGGCGACGAGGGGCAGGACCGCATCCGCGCCACATTCGGCGATGCCGGATACCGGCGCCTGGCCGATCTCAAGGCGCGGCTGGACCCGGACAACCGGTTCACCCTCAACCACAACATCGAGCCGGCAACGGGGAGTTAACCCTCAGCAGTTCTTTCGGGTGTCGCCGGCGCCGACGCACGGTTGAGCCCCCGCATTCTGGGTATTGTTGTCCGCGGGGGAAAGGACGCCATGATGTCTGCCGCGCACGATGAGGAGTTGGTGTTCGCAGGCGTGGCGCGTTTGGCGCAGCTGGTGCGTGCGCGCGAGGTCTCACCGCGCGAGTTGGTGGCGCTGTATCTGGACCGGATCGCCCGCCTGGACCCGGTTTTGAATGTGTTCCGCACCGTGTTGGGTGACCGGGCGATGGCCGAAGCCGCACGCGTGGAGCAGCGGCTGGCCGCCGGGGAAGCGCTGCCGCTGGCCGGCGTACCGATCGCGATCAAAGACGACACCGACGTGGCGGGCGTTTCGTCGATGTGCGGCACCGGGATTGACGTCGGCCCCGCCAGCACCGACAGCGCCGCGGTGCGCCGGCTGCGTTCTGCCGGCGCGGTGATCATCGGCAAAACCCACCTGTCGGAGTTCGGCGCCTACCCGGTGAGCGAATCGGCGACCTGGGGGGTGACCCGCAACCCGTGGGATCTCTACCGCACCCCGGGAGGCTCCAGCGGTGGTTCGGCGGCCGCCGTCGCCGCGGGGATGGTGCCCGGCGCCACCGGCAGTGACAGCGGCGGCTCGGTCCGCATTCCGGCCGCGTGCTGCGGGTTGGTCGGACTGAAGGGCCAGCGCGGCCGCATCAGCACCAAGGAGTCGCCGGAACGGGCCTACCGGTTCCACGGCCTCAACCACATCGGGCCGCTGGCTCGCAGCGTCATCGACGCGGCCTTGCTGCACGACGCAATGACCGGCCCCGAACCCGACGACGAGATCGCTTCGCCACCGCCGGCACCGCCGCTGACCGAGGCGCTGCTGGCGCCGCCGCGCCGGCTGCGGATCGCGATGTCGTTCAAGCCGGTGGTCCCGGTGGCGGTCAGTGACGAGGTCCGCCGTCCGGTTCTTGCGACCGCGGAGTTGTTGCGGTCGCTGGGCCATGAGGTCATCGAGCGCGATCCCGTCTATCCGGTGACGGGTATCGCCGCGGTGCTTGCCCTGTTCATGAACGGCTTCGCCCACGAAGTCGAGCGACTGCCGAAAACCGAACTGCTGGAACGGCGTATGCAGGCCGAGGCCCGGACCAGCAGGCTGGTTCCGGATTGGCTGGCCCGCTGGGCCGTCTCGGCCCAACCCCGGATCACCGCCCGCTCGCAGCGCCCGATCGCCGACTTCGACCTTCTGATGACCCCGGTGCTGGCGATTCCGCCGGTGCGGGTGGGCTATTTCGAGGGCCTCGGACCGACCCGCGCCATGCTGCGGATGCTCAAGTTCATCCCGTTCACCTTTCCCCAGTGCTACAGCGGTCAGCCCGCCATGTCGATTCCGACCGGGATCTCGGCCGACGGCCTGCCCGAAGCGGTGCATGTGGTGGCACGGGCCAACGACGAAGCCACTCTGGTTTCACTGGCCGCGGAGATCGAGTCGGTGGCGCCCTGGGCGCAGCGTCGTCCGCCCACCGAATCGCTGCTGTCGCAGGCCGGACTCTACGACGGTATGCCGTCCGCGCCAGCGGTGCGCTCAGCCGAGCAGCACAGCGATCGCTAGCGTTCCGGCCAGCACCGCCACCGCGAGCGCATCACGCCAGCCGGGCGGCTGCGGCTGGGCCGCGATGCGGCCGACGCCACCGCGCGCGGTGATGGCCTCCCCCATCTCCGTCGCGCGGCGCAGCGAGACAACCATGGCCGCAGTGGACAGGTTGACCAGTTCGGCGCGCCGCGACAGCTTCTGCGGTTGCGGCGGCTGCAGACGGCGCGCGGCCGAGAGCAGCCGGAATTCATCGGCCAGCATCGGAAACATCCGGAAGGCCAGCGACGCGGTGACCGCCCAGTCCTCGACGGGCAGGCCCACGATGCGCAACGGCCGGAAGATCAGCGCGACCGCCGGGGCGATATCGGCCACATGCGTCGTCCATGAGGTCACCGCGCCGAGGCTGAGCAAGGCCACCCCCAGGGCCGTGATGCGCATGAAGTCCAGGAACCCGCCCACCCCGACGGCGTGGGACCCGAACGTGATCTGCGGGCCGCCGCCATTGGCGATCGTCAGCAGGCTGCCCACGGCGAGGATCCCCCAGATCCCGCGCGGTATCGACGGGATGCAGCGCGGCGAGATGCCGGCCAGGGCGGCGGTGATCACCACGAGAAGCACCACCAGACCGATGACCGGCCATGTCGGCTTGATCGTCAGAACTGCCGATATCGCCAGTACAGCAATAAGTTTCGTACCGGCCCAGAGGGCATGAATCGGCGAGGTCCCGGGCACGGGGCGCATCAGCATCAGCGGCCGGCGGCTCACGGCTGCTCCGTTCGGACGCTCGCCGGGGTTGCGGGTTCCAGACACAGGGTGCGGGGACACAGTCGCGCCATGCTGTCGGTGTCGTGCGAGATCACCACGATGGTCTGCCCTTGGTTGCGGATCCCGACGAGCAGGTCGATGAGATCGGCCTGGGCGTCGACGTCCAGACCGGCCAGCGGTTCGTCGAGGATGAGCAGGCGCGGGGAACGCGCCAGCAGTCCGGCCAGCGCCAGCCGGCGCAACTGTCCTCCGCTGAGCCGATCGATCAGCACGTCGGCCAGCGCGGCATCCAGGCCGACCGAGGCCAGTGCACGGTGGATGCGCTCGGTGTCGGTGACCGCCCACCCCGCCAGCGCGGCCACCGCAGCACCGGCATGGCCGCGCAGCAGTTGCAGCCGGGCGGCCTGGAAACACAACGCGACCGCACCCACCTGTTCGGCGGTGGGGCGTCCGTCGAGCAGGCAGCTGCCCGACGACGGTTCCAGCAGCCCCGCCATGATCCAGGCCAACGTGGACTTGCCCGAGCCGTTGGCGCCGTAGAGCAGGACGCCGTCGCCGGCGTCCACCCGGAACGAGACGTTGCGCAGGACCGGCGTGGACCACGGCGTGCCTGCGGCGTAGTCGAATGACACATCGCGAACGTCGAGAATCGTCTCCCTGCCGCGTTCGGGGGCGGGGCCGGGTTGCGGCTCGATGCGGGCGGCTTCGCGCTCGCCGTTGCCGATGGCGACCACCTGGTCGGCGGTGCCGGCTTCGGCTGGGTAATGGGTGATGTGCACCAGCCCCAGACGGTGATGCCCGGTCAGACCGTCCAGGACACTCAGCAACCGCTGCCGGCCGGCCTGGTCGACCATGGTCGTCACCTCGTCGGCGATCAGCAGCGCCGGCTCGCGGGCGAGCGCCGAGGCCACCGCGAGCCGCTGCAGTTCCCCGCCCGACAGCCCGGTGGTGTCGCGAGCCCCCATGCCGCCCATGCCCACTTCCTCGAGCAGGCTCTCCACGTCGACATCCCGGTCGGCTGCCAGGCCCCACACGACATCGTCGCGGACCCGCATACCCAACACCTGACTCTCCGGGTGCTGGAAGACCAGCGCGGTACCGCCGGCGCGGCCGAGGCCGACGCCGGCGGGTCGTTCGACGGTCCCGGTGGTCGGCGGCAGGCCTGCCAGGATGCGCATCAGGGTGGATTTCCCCGAGCCGTTGGCACCGGTGACCGCGACATGGTCGCCGACATCGACACGCATGCTGATCGGGGCCAAGGCATCGTGTTCGGCGCCCGGGTACCGGTAGCCGACATCGGTCAAGACGACCGGCAGCGGGCCGGGCGCGCCCTCGTCGGGAGCGAACGGCAGCAGATTCGCCGGTGAGAGGTCCGTGACCGCCTCGAGCCGGCGCAGGACGGGGGCGAGCACCCGCCAACCGAAGGACGTGCCGAAGACGACGATGAGCCAGACCGAGATTCCGAGGAACACGACCCAGTGCGCCCGCCACCCCGGCATGGCGGAATCCAGGCTCGCCGCGGCCCCGCCGAGCACCGGGACGTTGTGCAGCAGCGCCGCGAGCCCGCCGGCATTGGCGGCCAGGGTGTTCAAGAGCACCTCACGCATCTGGGCCATTGCCGCGAAGAACCCCAAGGTGATTCCGGACATCACGACGCCCCACACGGCTGCCACGGCCAACAGCGTCGGCACACCGCGGCCGTGGCGCCTGACCCGGCCGGTGATCACGCCCATGTAGGCCGCTGTCCCCGCCGCCACCATGGCCCCAAAACCGGCGATCATGAAACTGATCAGACAACTGACGGCAAACGCCGCACCCGCGGCGCGCAGACGGTGCCGGTAGCTCAGCACGCCCATGGGCACCGCACCCATCCACGCCAACACCACCGCACCCGGCAGGACGATCGAGACGATCGCGATGCCGGCCATCAGTGCTGCAGTCATGGCGGCCTGCGCCAATTCGGCCGGCTGCATGCCCCGCGGCCGCCGGTCCGTGGTGCTGACGCGCTCGGGCTTCGCCGCAGGCCACGAGGAGGTGCGACGTGAACTCACGGCAACGGCTCCACTGATCTGCACCCCGGAGACACAGCTGAGAAACCTTTCCCGATTAGTCGACTAGGTCGGAACTTTATAACCTCAGGTCCATAACGGGTGCAGGTGGCATGCCGATCCAGGGTGGCGGCGCATCAGCCGTCGAACGCGGATTGCGCCCCGGTCAGTCCAGATAGCCGTTGTCGCGGTACCACTCGTAGCCGGCGCGCAGCGCGGTCGTGAACGGCGTGAACGGCACGCCCAGCTCCGCGCGGGATTTGGTGGCATCGGCGTAGATCTCCGCGGTGGAAAGCCGCATCTGGCGGGCATCGATCGGCAACCGCGGGCCCACGACGGTCCGGGCGACGCTGACCCCGGCCGCTGCCACCGGAAGCAGCCAGCGCGGCAGCACCACCGACGGTGGGCGCCGGCCGAAGAGCTCGTTGGCGGCACCGAAAACCTCACGGAACAAAAGGTTCTCCCCGCCGAGGATGTACCGTTGGCCGATCCGGCCCCGCTCCGCGGCGGCGATATGCCCGGCTACCACGTCATCGACCGAGACGAAGTTGGTGCCGCCGGGAGCGGCGAACCACAACCGGCCCTGCTGGGCCTGGACGAGCATCGCGCTGGCGATCCGGTGGACGTCGCGGGGACCGATCACCACCGACGGATTGACGATCACCGCGGGCAGACCTGCGGCGACGGCCTTGCCCAGTTCGGCCTCGGCCAGGTGCTTGCTGTGCCCGTAGGGGAACTGCCGCGGACGGATATTGAATTCGTCGGACTCGACCAGCTGACGGCCACGCTCCGGGACACCCAGTGCTGCAAGAGAACTGGTGAAGACAAATCGCTTCACCCCGGCCCGTGCAGCGGCAGTCGCCATGTCGCGCGTGCCATCGACATTGGTGCGGTAGAGCCGGGTCTGGGTTCGGTAACGCCAGTAGTCCGAGATCGCGGCGGTGTGGAACACCCAGTCGCAGTCGGCCATCGCCTCAGTCAGGGCGTCGACACCGTCGTTGACGTCGCCAACCCGGGTTTCGCAGTCCAAGCCCGCCAGGGCGGCCATCGGCGAACTCGAGCGCCGCAGCACCCGCACCTCGATGCCGCGCCGCAGCAGCGCGGCCACCAGGTTCGAGCCGACGAAACCGGTTCCCCCGGTGACGAATGCGCGCATGCCGATCAGAACCGGTAGGTCGTGCAACCGACCTCGACACCCGAGCCGACCGCCATGATCAGCGCCACGTCCCCGGGCTTGACCAGCCCGCGCCGCCGGGCCTCGGAGATCTGGTAGGGCAGGGTCGAGGTGAACGGGTCAGCGGTCTGACCGTGCGCCTGCAGATCGAGGAACCGCGACCTGTCCACACCGATATGCGCGGCCAGCTCGTCGAGGGCAGCTCCGGGCAGATAGGGCGGGAGCACCACTGCGATGTCCGCGGGCTCCAGACCCTCCAGCATCAACAGCTCCTTGACCGTTCCCGGCAGGCAGCTCACGTAGATGGCGGCCAGGTTCGGGTCGCGGTCCACCCGCAGCCAGGTCCGGCCGTCGCGTTCCTGGGTATAGGTGACCAGGGCGGCCCGGTGCTCCGGGTGGTGGCCGAAGACGAACCGGCCGAAGCCCTCCGGGCCGGGGCTGGGGCTGAGCATGATCGCCGAGCCGGTCTCGGCGATGCCGTTGCGCGCGTAGCCGCTGTCCGGGGTGTTGTTCTCCACTTCGGAGGCCAGCACCATGGCGTGCGCGGTCCGGCCGGCGCCGATCATGCCGGCCGCGATGTGGCAGCCGTTGAGGAAGCCGACCGCCCCGTTGAGGACGTCGAACGCGAAAGTCTTCGCCGCGTCCGCGGACTCCGGCTCGGCGTTGATCCCGACTTCGCCGGCGACCAGGGTGGCGACCGCCGGCTCGCTGAGGAAGTCATCCCGGTAGATGCCGGCGTGAATCACCAGGCCGACCTCGGTCCGCTCGACGCCGCTGTCCTGCAGGCAGGCGCGGGCCGCGTCGACGGCGAACTGGATGGAGCTGGGCGTACCCGCCGCCGGGGCGGTGCCGATGCCCTCGATGCGCACCCGCGGGGTCGCCGGAAGGTCCCGACGGCCACCGGCGGAACGGCCCGGGCGCGGGCCCCGGCCGGACTGGCCGGTGCCGGCGCGGCGCATCCGATCGGGCAGGTCGTCAAAGGTGTAGAGCCCGCTGCCGATGGTCTGGCCCGAGCCGGTGATGGACAGCACCACGTTGTCGCCGGAGTTGAGCCGACCTGCGTTGATGTAGTCATACAGCGCAACGAAATGGGTTGTGGTGGCTGTATTTCCCCGCTCGGCGAGGTTGCAGATGGTGTTGGCGCGGGTTGCCGCACCGGCGCCGAACACCCGGTTGATGGTCAAGATGGCGTCGTTGATGGACGCCTCGGACGTCTGATGCATGAGCAGCTGATCGGCGGTCTCGGGACGCCATCCGTGCCGCTGCATCACCGCAGCAACGTAGGGCACCGAGTGCTTCACCGCGATCGCGGTCTGGGTGACGGAGTCGGTGACCATGATGGCGCCGCCGTGCGGGCCGTCAGTGGCCTTGGCAATGCACAACTTCGCGAATTCGCTGTAGGTGGCCAGGTCCAACTCATGGAAACCGACCCGTTCGTTGGGCCCGAGTTCGAGCACCACCGCCGCACCGGCATCGCCCACCGTCAGGCAGGCCAGCCGCGGGTCCATCGCCCCTTCGATCTCCTGCTGCGCGGTTTCGGTGATGTGGCTGATGTATTCGCCGCTGACGATCAGGGCGTTGCGCACCAGGCCGGTCTTGAGAAAGTCCTGGGCCACGCTGACGCCGGTGAACATGCCTGCGCAGGCGTTGTTGATGTCGAAGCAGACGGCGTTGGCCAGCCCCAGTTGGTCGCGCAGCTGCGAAGCGGTGCTCGGCTCGAAGGTGAACATGTGCTCCGGGCCGTCGCAACGCGAGATGTTGCAGGCGATCACCAGGTCGATCTCTTCGGGGGCGTAGCTTGATCGGGACAGGCAGTCACCGATCGCCTTGCGGCCCAAGTCGATCGAGAATTCGTCTTGGCCGGCCATCCGCCGGCTCTTGATGCCGGTGAGCCGCTCCAGCGGGATCTTCACCTCGTTGACGCAGTCCGCGAGTACCTGTTCGGTCGAGACCGCCCGGGGCGGCAGGTACACACCGAGGCTCTCGATCACCACGTTGCGTCCCGGAACGCTGCGCGCCGGCACCGGTGCCTGCTGGGGCGCCGGCACGGCGACTGCGGGTTCGGGCCGGGGCGCGGCGACGGCAGCGGCCGTGGCGCTCGCCGGTTCCGGGTCCTGCTCGGGTGCCGCCGTGGTCGTGTCCGCGCCACCGATCGGGCCGAATGCCTCGGCCAGCTCGGCAATGGTGCCGTAGACGAACAGCGACTCGGGCCGCAGTTCCAGCCCCAGCTCCCCGACCCGGACCGCGACCTCCAGGGCCTGGGTGGAGGCGCCCCCGAGGGCGAAGAAGTCGTCGGTGACACCGACCCGGTCCACCTCGAGCACCTCGCGCCAGATCGCGGCCAGGGCCTCTTCGGTCGCGTCGCGCGGGGCGACGAATTCTGCAGGTGCGGCGTCGAGGTCTTTGTCGCGCGCGAGCAGCGCCCGGCGGTCCACCTTGCCGCTGGCCGACAACGGCAGCAGGTCGGTGGTGCGGAAGACCGCGGGCACCATCGCCGCCGGCACCAGTTCCAGCAGGAACCGACGCAGCTCGGCGGTGGCGGGGGCAGCCGCGACCGGCACGATGTATGCGATCAGCTGGTTGTTGCCGGCCGCGTCTTTACGGGCCACCACAGCGTTCTCGGCGATCCCCGGGTGGCGCGCCAGCGCGGCCTCCACCTCACCGAGCTCGATCCGGAAGCCGTTGATCTTCACCTGGTCGTCACGCCGGCCCAGGTACTCGATGTTGCCGTCGCGCCGATACCGGGCCAGGTCGCCGGTGCGGTAGAGCAGCGGCGCCGGAGCGCCCTCGGCGGGCTGAGCCACGAACGGGTCGGCGCGAAACGCCGCTGCCGTGGCCTCGGGCCTGTTCAGGTAACCGCGGGCGACGCCCACCCCGCCGATGTGCAGTTCACCGGGCACTCCCACCGGAACCGGGTTTCCCGCCGCGTCCAACAGATGGATCGCGATGTTGGCGATCGGCCGACCGATCGGAATGACGGGGTCGGAATCCCCGCGCACACAATGGAAATGGGTGACATCGATGGCGGCCTCGGTTGGGCCGTAAAGGTTGTACAGCTCGGCGGGCAGTGCCTCGAAGAACGCATCGCGCAGATCCGCGGTGAGCGCCTCGCCGCTGCAGAACACCTTGCGCAGGCCGCCACAGGCGGCCGATTCCGGCGCGGCGAGGAAGCGGCGCAGCATCGACGGCACGAAATGCATTGTGGTGACGCGCTGCTCGACGATAGTGCGGGCCAGGTAGGCGGCGTCCTTGTGCCCTTCTGGCTTGGCGACCACCACGCGGGCGCCGACCGTCAACGGCCAGAAGATCTCCCAGACGAACGGGTCGAAGTTGATCGGGGTCTTGTGCAGCACCCGGTCCTGTTCGGTCAGCGCGTAGGCGTCCTGCATCCACAGCAGTCGGTTGCGGATGCCGGCGTGGGTGTTCAGCGCCCCCTTCGGTGCTCCGGTGGAACCGGACGTGTACATCAGGTAGGCCAGGTCCGCCGACGTCGTGCTCGTCTCGGGCGCGGCCGCCTCTTCGGCGGGCGCCGTGGACGGCTGGTCCAGGCACAGCCGTGCGCCGGTGAAAGCGGTTGGGACATGCGGCAGATGCGCACGGTGCGTCACACATACCGGAGCCTCCGGAATGTCGGCGAGCATCGCTTCCATCCGGCCGGTGGGCTGGGCGGGATCCAACGGCAGGAAGACGCCACCGGCCTTCAGCACCCCGAGCAGGGCGATCACCAGGTCCTCGGAGCGCTCCAGCAGCACCGGAACCACGGCCGGTCCCGGCCCGGCTCCGACCCCGAACTGCCGCAACCGATGCGCCAGGCCGTTGGCCCGCCGATCCAATTCGCCGTAACTGAGGTCGCGGCCGTCGTAGCTGACCGCTACGGCATCCGGCGTGCGCGCGGCGACCGCAGCGACCATCTCGTGCAGGCACGGCGGGGCCGACGGGTACTCGACCGCGGTGTCGTTCCAGGCCCGCAGGGTGGCGCGCTCGGCATCGGTGAGCAGCGACAGCTGCGACAGGGGCGCCTCGGCTGCCCCCGGCTGCACCAGGCCGGACAACAGCAGCGAGAAATGCTGTCCCATCGCGTCGATGGTCGAGGCGTCGAACAGGTCGGTGTTGTACTGCAGCGCCACCTGCAGCTGGTCGCCCTGCTCTCCGACCTGCATGGTGATGTCGAACGGCGAGCCGCCCTGGCCGATGTAGAGGGTCTCCAGCTGAAGGGCGTCGGCAGAGCTCTCGTCGAACAACCGGACCTGCTGCCAGGCGAACGACACCTGGAACAACGGCGTGCGTGCGGCGTCGCGCACCGGCCGCAACCGTTCGACGAGCAGCGGCAGCGGGTACTCCTGGTGGCCGATGGCGCCGAGCACGGTGTCCTTGACCTGACCGAGCAGCGCGGAAAAGCTTGGGTCGTCGCTTAAGTCGACGCGCAGCGGCAGCGGGTTGGTCACGTAGCCGACCATGCCCATCAGACCGGCCCGGTCGCGGCAGGCGAACGGCGACCCGATCACCAGGTCGTCCTGGCCGCTGTAGCGCTGCAGCAGCACCGCATAGGCGGCCAGCAACGCCATGTAGGGCGTCACCCCGGCAGTCCGCGCCAACTCCTTGACACCGGCGGTGACGGCGGCGTCGATGCTGAATCGGTGCAGCGCGCCGTCATAGGTCTGCACCGCCGGACGGGGCCGGTCAGTGCTCAGCGCCAAGGTCGGCAGGTCGCCGGCGAGCGTCTCGCGCCAGTACTCCCACAGCCGCTCGCCCTCAGGTCCGGCCAGCATCCGGGCCTGCTGCGCGGCGAAGTCGACGTAGCGGTCCGCGGGTGGCCCCGGCGGAGTCGAGTACTGTGCGCCCTGTTCGGCGGCGTAGAGCACCCGCAGCTCGTCGAGGATCACGTCGATGGACCAGAAGTCGACGGCGATGTGGTGCACCGTCAGCAGCAACACGTGGTCATCCGGCCGCTGCAGCACCGTCAGTCGCAGCACCGGGCCGGTACGCAGATCGAACGGCCGATTGATCTCGGTCTGGACCCACCGGTCGAGTTCACTCGGGTCCGAACCGGTCTGGTGAACGGCGATACGCAGGGGCCAGCGCGGGTGCACCAGGGCAAGCGGATGGCCGTCGCGCTCGGTGTAGGTGGTCCGCAGCATCGGGTGCCGGTCCACCAGTGCCTGCGCGGCGCGCTGCAGGGCCGCCATGTCCAGGTCGCCGTGCACGCGCCCGGCGTAGGCCACCGTGTATGCCGCGCTGTCCGGCGCCAGGCGGTGCATGAACCACATCGAGCGCTGCCCGTAGGACAGCTCGTGCTCGGACGCCGCGTCCTTGGCCTTGGCCAGCAGCAGCTGGGCCAGCAGCTCACGCTTTTTCTCCGGGGAGAGGCCGGCGAGGTCGGCGGGCACGTCCGGATGGTCCGTCACGCGCTACCTCCGTCTTTGACCTGTTCGGCTTGCTCGTCTTCGGCCATCATCTTGGCCAGCAACGCATCCACCGCTTCGTCGGACAGCTCGGTGACCTGCGCCAGCAGCTCCATCTCCGGTGAGGCAACCTCGGCTCCACCCGGCGCCACGGCGGTCTCGGCGGCCACCACCGGGACCGGCGCCGCTGCCAGTTGCTCGGCGAGCCAGCTGGACAGGCTGACCACGCTCGGCCCGTCCAGCAGCCGGGCAACCGGAACGACGATACCGAGTTCCCGCTCCACTTGGATGCGCAGTTCCAGCGTGATCAGCGAATCCACCCCGAGACTGTTCAACGGTGCGCTCACGTCCAGTCCAGTCGGTGCCAGACCCAGCTTTCCGGCGACCAGGTCGCGCAGGTAGGTCTCCAGCAGCTGCTGACGCTCCTGCGGACCGGCCGCCGCAACCGCGGCGAACAGACCGCTGTCGGATTCCGCACCGCCCGCCGCGCCCGCGTCCTGCAGTTCCCGCAACAGCGGCGACCTCGCGCTGGGGCGCCACCGCGCCCAGTCGATGTCGAGCACCATCGCCTGGGTGGCGCCGTCTGCCAGCAGCGCCGTCAGAGCAGCCAAATACTGTTCCGCCGGCATTCCTTCGACGCCGTAGTGGGCGAAGTGCCGGTGCAGCTCGGAGTTGGTGAACATGCCCAGCCCGGCCCACGGGCCGAAGTTGATGCTCAGCGCCGGCTGGCCGGCCGCCCGGCGCTGCCAGGAAAGCGCGTCCAGGAAGGCGTTCGCGGCGCCGTAGTTGGCCGCACCGGGTGATCCCAGAACCGAGGCCGCCGAGGAGAACATCACGAAGAAGTCGAGCTCCGCGCCGGCGGTGAGGGGGTGCAGGTTCCAGGCACCCTGCACCTTGGGGGCCGTCACCGAACGCAGTTTTTCCGCGTCCAGGCGCGCCAGAATCGCGTCGTCGACAGTTCCGGCGGCATGCACCACACCACGCAGCGGCGGCATCGAGTCGGCGATGACGGCCAGCGCCGCGGCTACATCCTGCGGCTTGGTGACGTCGCCCTGAGTGACCGTGACGTGCGCACCGGCGGCGCGCAGGCCGTCCAGGGCCGCCTGCGCGGCCGGTGACGGTGCGCTACGGCCCATCAGAACCAGGTGGCGGGCACCGCGCTCGACCAGCCAGCGGGCCACTGTGCCACCGACTGCGCCGAGACCGCCGGTGACCAGGTAGGTCGCGTCAACACGCAGCGCGACCTCGCCGGTCTGTGCCGTCGGCGCGGTGTAGGGCTCCAGCCGGGCGACATAGCGGCGGTGACCGCGCAGGGCGACATCTGTCTCGGGGTTGTCCGACCAGATCTCGCCGAGCAGGCCCCGCAGCTCTTCGGGACCGCCGGCGGCGGACAGATCGACGCCGGTGGCCCGCAGCTCGGGGTGTTCGTGGTCGATACTGCGGCCCAGCCCCCAGACCGGTGCCTGGCCTACCGACAGCGCCCCCGTTTCGGCGTCGTCCTCCCCCGCCGGCTGCGCCCCGCGGGTCACCAGCCACAGCCGCGGCGATTCCGGCCAGCCGGTGCGCGTCAGCGCCTGGATCAGGTGGACGACGCTCAGCGATCCGAGCGTGATCGCCGTCTGTAGCGACTCGTCGGTGGTGTCGGCAGGTGCTGCGTCCAGCACGTTCCACAGGTGCACCACGCCCCGGCACGGCGGGCGGTCACCGCCGAACGCGGCGCGCAGCAGCTCCCCGAAATGTTCGGGGCGGGCCGGGTCGATGCGGTAACTGTCGGCGGAGATCCGTTCGATCTCGGCGAGTCCGACAACCGGTTCGACCAGCACGCACGACTGCGACTGCGCCTCGAGGTAGTCGCGCAGGATGTCGGCGACCGGACCGTCGGACAGGATCAGCCAGCTCCCGGCACCCTGGGGCCGGGGTTCGGCGCCGGTCGCCAATGACGCCGGCTGCCAACGCATCTGGTAGCTGCGGGCCCGCGGGTCTGTGGGAGCGGTGCTGACGGCCGGCGCGGGCGACGCCCCGGCGGCCAGGGTTCCGGTGGCCAGCAGCGACCACTGCGTTCCGGTGTGGTCGCAGACGTAGCACTCGAAGCTGTCTCCGGTCAGCGCGAACTGCACCGTAGGGCCCTGGCCCGGGGCACCGAGGTTCAGCTCGGCAACCGAACGGTCGCCGGGGCCGAAGGCGACTTCAGCCGCAGTCAGCGCCAACTCGCGCAGGCCGTCGGCCGACAGAGCGGCCGGACCGGTGATGTCGACCTCGGCCAGCACGGTTTCGGGCTGCGCCGCCGACCTGATCGGTCCGCGCCAGCCACCGCCGCCGGGCGCCCCCGCGGCGCTGTGCCGCGGCGCCGCGATCGAGCCGGCGTTGAGCCAGGAATGCACCCGCTGCCAGGGGTAGGTCGGGGCAGGCACACAGCGGCTGCCGGCGGGATAGATCTGTTCCCAGGCCACCCGCTGCCCCATGGTGTAGAGCGTGCCCAGGGAACCGAGCATGGTCGCCCGGCCCTCGTCGTCGCGGCGCATCGAGGGCAGCAGCGTGGCGCTGCGATGCAGATGCTCGGCATCTTCGCGGGCCGCCGTCAGCAGGATGGGATGCGGGCTGAGCTCGACGAACGTGTTGTGCCCGGTTTCGAGCAGCCGCCGCAGCGCCGGCGAGAACCGGACCGGCGAGCACAGGTTCGCCACCCAGTAGTCGGCGTCCAGCAGTTTGTCGCCCACCAGTTCGCCGGTGACCGTCGAATACATCGGCACGCTCGGGGCGGTCGGCTTCAGCTTCACCAGGCTGCCGCGCAGCCCGGCGCCGAGAGCCTCCATCTGCGGACTGTGCGAGGCGACGTCGACCTCGATCCACCGGCAGAACCGGTCGCGCTGCTGGAGTTTGGCCATCAACTGTTCGAGCACCGTGCGGTCGCCGGCGAGCACCGTCGACCGGTAACTGTTGCTCGCGGCGACGGCCACCTCGGTCTCGTGGCCGGCGATCAGATCCTGTGCCTCGGCCATGGTGGTTTCGGTGACCATCATCGCCCCGCGCCCGCGGACGCCGCGCAGCATCCGGGCCCGCGCGCAGATCACCCGGGCCGCGTCATCCAGGCTCAGCGCGCCCGCGACGTGAGCAGCCGCGGCCTCGCCGAGGCTGTGCCCCACCACAGCCGCCGGCTCGACACCCCACGACCGCCACAGCGCCGCCAGTGCGACCTGAATCGCGAAGATGGTCGGCTGCAGAATCCCGATGTCGGAGAGCTTGCAACGGTCCTGCGGACCGTCCTGGGCGGCCAGCTCCTTGAGGATGGAATGCCCCAGGTGCGGGAACAGCGCGTCGTCACAGGCCGCCAGCGCCTCGGCGAACACCGGCTCTTGGGACTGCAGTCGAAGCGCCATGCCGTGCCACTGCGAGCCCTGTCCGGAGAACACGAACGTCACCCCCGGGCCGGGCCGGCTGCGCGCACAGTGCCCCACCGCCAATCCCGGGCGCGATTCACCGAGCCGGTAGGCCGACAGCGACTCGAATATCGCCGCCGGAGTGTCACCGACCACCGCGAGCCGGTAGTCGTGGTGGCCGCGCCGGGCCCCGGCGGTGTAGCAGAGGTCGGTCAGGGCGCTGCCGCCCACCAGGCCGCCGGAGAAAAGGGCCATCTCGTACTCGCCGACCAGCGCGGTCAGCGCTTCGGGCGAGCGTGCGGACAGGGCCAGCAGCTCGGTGCGCGGCGCCGCGCCGTCGTCGGGGTGGCTGCTGCGGGCTTGCGGGGCTTCGGTCAATACGACGTGGGCGTTGGTGCCGCCGAACCCGAACGAGCTGACGCCGGCCACCGCGCGGCTGGCCGCCGGCCACGGGGTCAGGCTCTGCGCCACCTCCAGCGGCAGGCTGTCGAACAGGATGTGCGGGTTGGGCTCGGTGTAGTTCAAGCTGGCCGGGATCGCGCGGTGCTGCAACGACAGCGCCACCTTGATCAGGCCGGCGATGCCGGCCGCCGCCTCCAGGTGGCCGATGTTGGTCTTGACCGAGCCGACCAGACAGCGGCTGCCCGCCGGCCGGCCTTCGGCCAGAACCGTGCCCAGGGCGTTGGCCTCGATGGCGTCGCCGATCGCCGTTCCGGTGCCGTGCGCCTCGATGTACTGCGCGGCGCTGACCGGAAGACCGGCCCGGTGGAACGCCTCGGTGAGCACGTCCTCCTGCGCGCGCCCGCTGGGTGCGATCAAGCCGTTGGTCCGGCCGTCGGAATTGGTGGCGCTGCCGCGGATCACCGCGTACACCGGGTCGTTGTCCTCCAATGCCCGGCTGAGCGGTTTGAGCACCACCACCCCGGCGCCCTCGCCGCGGACATAGCCGTCGGCGTCGGCGTCGAAGGTCTTGCAGCGGCCGTCGGGCGCCATCACCCGGGCCTTGCTGAAGTTGATCGCCAGCGCCGGCGACAGGATCACATTCACTCCGGCGGCCAGCGCCATGGTGCATTCGCCGTCGCGCAGGCTGCGGCACGCCAGGTCGACCGCGACCAGCGAGGACGAACAGGCGGTGTCGACCGACATGCTGGGGCCGTGGAAGTCGAACGTGTAGGACAGCCGGTTGGCGGCGATGCTCAGCGCGTTGCCGGTGCCGGTGTAGGCGTCGACGAGCTGCGGCTGTCCCAGCCGCAGGAAGCCGTAGTCGTTGGTGGAGATGCCGACGAACACGCCGGTGCGGCTGCCGGCCAGCTGATCCGGCACCTGACCGGCGTCCTCCAGCGCCTCCCACGCCACCTCGAGCAGCAGCCGCTGCTGTGGGTCCATCTGCGCCGATTCGCGCGGTGAGATCCCGAAGAACTGGAAGTCGAACTGGTCGACCTGACCCAGGAAGCCGCCGCGCCGCGTGACCGCGGTGCCCGGCACCGACGGGTCGGGGTTGTAGAAGGCGTCGGCGTCCCATCGGTCGGCCGGGACGTCACTGGTGGCGTCGACCCCGCCGGACAGCAGCCGCCAGAAGCCCTCGGGGCCGTCGGCGCCGGGGAACCGGCAGCCGATGCCCACGATGGCGATGGGCTCGTCGGGCGCCGGCCGCTCAGGGCGTTCGGCGGCGGCCCCCGCCGCCGGAGCCGTCGGGGATTCTGCCGCGATGCGCGCCAGATGCGCCGACAGCAGATCGATCGACGGGTATTCGTAGGCGATGGTGGGAACCAGCTCGCAGCCCAACCACTTCTCGAGGGCGCTGGAGAGCCGGACCGCGTGGATGGAGTCCAGGCCGTAGAAGGCGAAAGGCTTGGCGGGGTCGATCTCGGCTACCGGCAGCTCGAGATCCTGGGCCAGCCGCTCGATGAGCCAGGCGCTGATCTCCGCGGCTCCCGGGGTGCCCGACGAGCTCTGCGCGGCCGGGGCCGGCTGTGAGGCGGGCTGGGCCTGGGCATCGGCTGCCGAGGGCCATTGCGCCACCACCGGCAGTTCACCGTCGAGATACCGCTGCTTGCACGCGCTGCGCTGGATCTTGCCGCTGGAGGTTGTGGGCAGCTGCAACGGCTGGACCAGCACGACAGCATGCGTGCGCACCGAGTGGTTCTCGGTGACCGCGGTGCGGATGGCCCGCATGGCCTCGTCGGCCTGATCGCCGCTGATCCTGCTCGGGTCCACCTCCTGGACCACGACCAGCTGCTCCGCCGCACCCGGCTCCGGAGCGACCGAGAACACCGCGCCCCGACCGCGCAGCAGCGCCGGGTTGGTGTTCTGAACGGTCAGCTCGATGTCGTTGGGGTAGTGATTGGTGCCGCGGATGATGATCAGATCCTTGCGGCGGCCGGTGACGAACAGCTCCCCGGAGTGCAGGAAGCCCAGATCACCGGTGCGCAGGAACGGCCCCTCGCCGGTGTCGGCCAGCGTGGCGCCGAAGGTCTCGGCGGACAGTTCGGGGGCGCCCCAGTAACCGTGCGCGACGCTGCCGCCCGACACCCAGATCTCGCCGACCCGGTCGCCGGCGCATTCCAGGCGGGTCTCGGGGTCGACGATGATCACCCGCTGACCGCCACGCGGCTTGCCGCAGCCCACCATGGTCGCCACGTTGGGGTCCTCGGCCGCGACACCGATCACCCGGTTGTCGCCGAGGGCGACCCGGTCGACGTGCTGCACCATCGGCACCGGCAGGTCCGATCCGCCGGAGACCAGCAGGGTGCCCTCCGCCAGCCCGTAGACCGGGTAGAACGATTCCGCCCGGAAGCCGGCCGGCGCGAACAGCTCCGCGAAGCTGTCCAGGGTGGCGGTGCGCACCGGTTCCGCCCCGCAGAGCGCCACGGTCCAATGCGACAGGTCCAGCGCGGCTCGTTCCTGCGGTGTGCTCAGCTCGACACACAGGTCGAAGGCGAAGTTCGGCGCGGCGGTGATCATGGCGCGATGCCGGGAGATCGCCTCCAGCCAGCGCATCGGCCGCTTGATGAACGCCGTCGGCGGCATCAGGATCGAGTTGCCGGCCACATACAACGTCTCCAGCAAGCCCCCGATGAGCCCCATGTCGTGGTACGGCGGCAGCCAGAACACACCGGTGGCCTGCATGTCGGTGCTGGCGCCCCAGGCTTCGGCGATGGTCACCAGGTTGTGCACCAGGTTCCCGTGGGTCAGCACGACGCCCTTGGGCGCGCTCGTCGACCCGGAGGTGTACTGCAGCATCGCGATGCTCTCGCCGTCGATCCGCGGCGGCACCCAGGCGGCTTCACTGCCCGCAGCAGTGTCGTCGGTAAGCGACCAGCGCAGCGCCGGCCCACCCGGCAGGCCGTCGATCGCGGGCTTGATCTTGGGCTCGATCTCGCTGGTGGTGAGCGCGAAGCCCGGCTCGACGTCGGCGATGATCGACTCCACGCGCGGCAGCAGGTGCTCGCGCATGGGCGGATGCACCGGGATCGCGATGGCCCCGGCGTACAGGCAGCCGAAGAAGCTGGCGATGAAGTCCAGGCCCGGGGGACACAACACCAGAACGCGCTCCCCGGTGGCACCGTTGCCGTGCAGGTCCACCGCGATCTGACGGGCGCGGCGGTCCAGCTCCCGGTAGGTGATCCGGCTGACCTCGTGCTCGTCGCCGTCCCGCGAGAAGGAAAAGGCCAGCTGGTCGCCGCGCTGCTGCGCGCGTTGCGTCAGCAAGTCCACCAGCGTGCGCAAAGGTTGCACCGTGTCGTCCGGCCCGCTCATCGATCGCGTCTCCCGTATCCCTGACGAAGATGGGTTCTAGATGGGGCCCAAAGCTTCCGTAGCCAACCTGGATTAAGGTTACCTTAAGAAGCCGGACGTCCAGCCCCGTGATCTTCGGCGACGAGAGCCCCGCTGAGCAAGTCGGAGCCCCTGCGGACGCAATAGATGCTGGTTCAGCCCTCGAGCTTGTAACCCAGGCCGCGAACGGTAACCAGGTGCACCGGGTTGGCAGGATCGGCCTCGATCTTGGACCGAAGTCGTTTGACGTGGACATCCAGCGTCTTGGTGTCGCCCACGTAGTCGGCGCCCCAGACCCGGTCGATCAGCTGGCCGCGAGTCAGCACGCGACCTGTGTTGCGCATCAGATATTCGAGCAGGTCGAACTCTTTGAGTGGCAAGGTGATCTGCTGGCCGTTGACCATCACCACATGCCGCTCGACGTCCATGCGCACCGGGCCGGATTCCAGGACACCCTCCCCGACGCCGCTTTCGTCGTCGCCGCCGCGGCGCAGCACCGCACGGATCCGCGCGATCAGTTCGCGGGCCGAATAGGGCTTGGTCACATAGTCGTCGGCACCCAGTTCCAGGCCCACGACCTTGTCGATTTCGCTGTCACGGGCCGTGACCATAATCACCGGGACGCTGGAACGCGCACGCAGTTGCTTGCACACGTCGGTACCCGACATCCCGGGAAGCATGAGATCCAGCAGCACGATGTCGGCGCCGATCCGCTCGAATTCGGCCAGGGCCGCGGCCCCGTCGCCCACCACGGTTGCCTCAAAACCCTCTTTACGCAGCAGGAATGCCAGCGGATCGGCCAGTGATTCCTCGTCTTCGACGATCAAGACGTGTGTCATCGGCAGTGCTCCTGTTCATCGCTGCGCTCGAGGCGGTCGACAGCGGGGGTCATGACTACTCCTTCTACTCGTGGTCCACACTGCCCTGGTATTCGGGAATCGCCAAGGTAAACGTCGATCCGGTGCCCGGCTGGCTCCACAGCGTGATGGTGCCGTTGTGGTTGGCCGCGACGTGTTTGACGATCGCCAACCCCAGCCCGCTGCCACCGGTGGCCCGCGAGCGCGCCTTGTCGCTGCGGAAGAACCGTTCGAACACCCGAAGCTGATCCTTGGGCGCAATACCGATTCCTCGGTCGGTCACGGCGATCTCGATGAAGCCGTCCCGGCGGCGCCGGCTGATCGAGACCGGGGAACCGTGCGGTGAGTAGGCGATCGCGTTGGACACCAGGTTGGCCAGCGCGGTGACCAGCAGCGGTTCGTCGCCGAGCACCCGAAAGCCACTCGGGGCGTCGGTGGTGATCGTGATCTCGGCGTTGTCAGCGGCCACCTTGTGCCGGGAGATCGCCTCGTTGACCACCGCGTCGACATCGACGGCGCCCAGATTCGGTAACGGGTCAGCGCCCTGGAGCCGGGACAGCTCGATCAGCTCACCGATCATGCTGGCCAGCCGGTTCGCCTCCATCAGCCCCCGCTCCGCGAACGGCCGAACCGCCTCGGGGTCATCGGCCGAGGCCAGCAACGCCTCGGCGAGCAGGCCCATGGCCCCCACCGGGGTCTTGAGTTCATGGCTGACATTGGCGACGAAGTCGCGGCGGCTGGCTTCCATCCGGGCCTGCTCGGACTGGTCGTCGACGATCACCACCGCGAACCGGCGGTCCTCCTGCGAGAGCAGCCGCGCGTAACCGCGCACCGCCGACAGGTCCGCCCGGGTGGCACCGGGAGCCCGTTTTGCCACCGACAGGTCGAAGACGACCTCTTCCTCCCCGGCCAGTGCACGTTGGGCCGCGGCCCAGGCCTCGTCGTCGAGCAGCCTGCCGTGCACCACACCGAGCTGGGTGGCGCGCTCGTTGAGATAGACCACGTCACGGTGGGAGTCGACCACCACAATCCCCAGAGAGGCATGCGAGACGATCTGCTGCAACATCTCCGCGACGGTGATCCCGGACCGTTCGGTGGCGGCCCGGCGGCGCCGCTCGGCAAGCCGCGGCGTTAGCCACACGCCGGCGGCCACCCCCGCAACGAACGCAGGAATCGCCGACGCTGCAGCGAGCGTCAGCGCTGAGGTCGCAGCCACGGCCAAATCGTACGCAGTCTGCAACCCCCAGTTGACCGCCGTTCGACTCCGACGTGCGCGGAACGTGAATTCAACGCGAAGATTTCACCCGTTCTCCACCCCGTATTCACGCCGGACCGGCCCACGTCCGCTACTTGGCGCCCTGACTGGCCACCGCCGCCGCACCGGCGGCCGCCGCCTCGGGGTCCAGGTAGACGCCGCCGGCCACCTTCGGCCGCAGGTCGGCGTCCAGGTCGTAGCGCAGCGGGATACCGGTGGGGATGTTCAGGCCGACCACCTCCTCATCCGACATTCCGTCGAGGTACTTCACCAGCGCCCGCAAGGAGTTGCCGTGCGCGGCGATCAGCACCGTCTTGCCGCACCGCAGGTCCGGGATCACGACATCGGTGAAATACGGCAGGAAGCGGGCCACCACATCGGCCAGGCATTCGGTCAGCGGCCCGCCGCCGATGTCGGCGTAGCGGGGGTCGGTGTCCTGGCTGTACCGGCTGCCGGCCTCGATCGGCGGCGGGGGGGTGTCGTAGCTGCGCCGCCACGTCATGAACTGATCGTCGCCGTAGCGGGCCTTGGTGGCGGCCTTGTCCAGGCCCTGCAGCGCACCGTAGTGGCGCTCGTTGAGCCGCCACGTGCGGTGCACCGGAATCCAGTGCCGGCCCGCGGCGTCCAGCGCCAGGTTCGCGGTGGTGATCGCCCGTCGCAGCAGCGAGGTGTAGAGCACGTCCGGCAGCAGCTCGTGCTCGACCAGCAACTCGCCGGCGCGAACCGCCTCCGCGCGGCCCTTGTCGGTCAGGTTGACGTCCATCCAGCCGGTGAACTGGTTGCTGGCGTTCCATTCGCTTTCCCCGTGGCGCAGCAGCACCAGAGTGGCAGTGTCAGACATGGGCGTCAGTGTCTCACGCGGTTCGGTCGAGTCCGCACGATGCTCGCTGACCTCGGTTAGGCGGTTTTGCATGCCTTTGGCACACCAGCGCCAGGACCAACGCCCCTGCCTGCTCCGTGACCGCGCCGATAGCGTCGAGGTGTGGCAACAGATCCGGGCCACCCCGCTCGGGAGCACAGTGCCCCCGTAAGGCGTCTACCCGTCGGTGAACCGCTCGGGACGATCATCCGGCCGTTTCGGCGCACCGGCCGGTACTACGCGCGAATGTGGCGGGACTACCTCGACGGGCGGCACAACGAGGACCTGCCCGTCGCCCGGCCGACCGTCGCGTTGGCGACCCAGGCCTTCCGCGACGAAGTGGTTCTGCTCGGCCTGCGGGGGCGCCGTCCGATCGGCGACGTCGAGGTCTTCGAACGCATCAACTCCGAGGTTTCCGCTGCGATCGATTTCTACGGTGCGCGCGGCCTTCGGGACGCGCCGGAGAAGTTCTTCGTCGCACCGCCGCAGCTGACCGAGGTGACGGTGCTGGCCCGGGACGGCCGCCGGCGATCCCACGACCGAATCCGTTGGGAGAGCGGGTACGTACCGCTGGTCGGGGAGCCGGGCCGAGAGCGGTGGCGCAGTTACACCGCCAACGACCGCGCCTACGCGCTTGTGCTGCGCCATCGCGAACCACGCCCGTGGCTGGTGGGCATCCACGGTGCAGAGATGGGCCATGCCGGGCTGGACCTGTGGCTGTTCCGGGCGCGCCATCTGCATGAGAAGTTCGGCCTGAACATCGTGCTGCCGGTGCTGCCGATGCACGGGCCGCGCGGGCGCGGCCTGCCCAGGGGTGCGGCATTCCCCGGCGAGGACGTGATGGACAACGTGCACGCCGGCGCCCAGGGGGTCTGGGACGTCCGGCGTCTGCTGAGCTGGATCCGAGCGCAGGAGCCGGACTCGCGGATCGGGCTGAACAGCATCTCGATGGGCGGCTACATCGCCGCTCTGGTCGCGAGCCTGGAGGACGACCTGACCTGCGCCATTCTGGGAGTTCCGGTGGCCGATATGGTCCAGTTGCTGGGGCGGCACTCCGGCCTGAGCCGGACCGACCCGCGCTGGCAGACGGTCATGCTGGCCGAGCCGCTCGGCCGAATGACGTCGCCGTTGTCGCTGCAGCCCCGGGTTCCGATGCGCGGCCGTTTCATCTACGCCGGCATCGCCGACCAGGTGGTGCACCCACGCGAGCAGGTGGTCCGGCTGTGGGAGCACTGGGGCAAGCCGGAGATCGTGTGGTACCGCGGCGGGCACACCGGATTCTTCGAAGCTCGACCGGTGCAGCGGTTCGTCGAGACGGCCATCGTGCAGTCGGGGTTGCTCGATGAGCGGGTTTGACGACGTGAGGTGATGCGTGGAGGCGATGAGCGCGCTTGACGCGGCGATGATCACCGGGAATCGGTTGCTCCATCCGATCAACATCGGCGCGGTGCTGATCATGGCGCCACCGGAAGACGGCGATGCACACTTCGTCGACCGCCTCTATCAGGGCGCGCTGACCGCCACGGCTCCCGTAGACCACCGACTCCGTCGCGTGCCCGACTGGGGCCTGCGAACCGGCGGCAGGTGGGTCTGGCGCGACGAACACTCCATCGACCTGGCCCGCCATCTCGGCAGGCAGACGTTGCCGACCTGCAACAGCCGTGCGGAACTCTGGCGGCTCATCGGCGAACTGCACGCCGAACCGCTCGACAGGTCCCGGCCACTGTGGTCGGCCCACCTCATCGACGGGCTCCCCGACGGTCGACTGGCGTTCTATGTCAAGGCCGATCACACGATGGTGGACGGGGTGGCAGGGCTTCGGATGATCCATGACGGCCTGACCGCTGACCCGGCACAGCGCGACATGCCGCCGTTCTTTGCCGAGCAGCACACCGAAGCGGCCGGGGCGGCCGGCCATTCCGGCCTGGACCTGCTCGCACCGTTGCGGGCCCTGATCGGTGCATTCGGTTCCGCCGCGACACTGCTCCAACACCTCATGGAAGGTCAGGTGCGCGGCGCGCTCGCGACGCTCAGCGGCCGCACCACGGTCCCGGCGATCGGTGCCCCGTTCACGCCGTTCAACGGACGGCTGGGGGCCAGGCGCAACGTCATAGCCGGCAGTTGGGCCAAAAGCCGGATTCGGGCCGTGCAGCAGGCCACTGACACCACCGCCCATGAGGTCGCCACCGCGGTGATCGGTGGCGTGCTGCGCAGCTGGCTGGCGCAGCACGACAGCCTGCCGGGTCAATCGCTGGTCGCGCTCTGTCCCATCACGGTGCGTTCCGCCCAATCCGGCCCCGATGACACCGGAAACCGCTTCGGCGCCTGGTTGTGCCCGATCGGAACCAACCTGGCCGACCCGGCACAGCGACTCCGGCTGGTGCACCGGTCGATGCGCGAAGGCAAGCGCTACGTCGCGCGGTACGGGCCGGGCGCAACGCTGTCGCTGTTGGCGCCGAGTATCGCCTCGACGATCATCCAGGCCGTTGCGCCGGTCGGCCCGCGGGTGCGAACCGGATACAACCTTCCGGTATCCAGCGTTCCCGGACCGCGAGAAGAAATGTATTGGAACGGCGCACATGTCGAAGAGATCTATCCGGTGTCGGCCATTTTCGACGGCCAGACACTCAACGCCACGGTGTGCTCGTATGCCGATCGCGTCGGGATCGGCTATGTCGCCGACAGCGACGTGATGCCCGACATCGCAACGCTGGTGCCGCGAACCGAGCGCTGCCTGCGCGAGTTGGAGTCGGCCGTCGGCGCGGGGCCGCCGGGCCGCTGACGGTCAGCTGCCCGGCTCGATCAAATGCTCGAACGCCCGCAGGTTCTTCAGGGACTGGCCGGTGGACACCCGCCACTCCCATTCCTTCTGAATCGAGGTGGCAAATCCCAGCTCCAGCAGGGTGTTGAAGTCGAAGTCGACGGCTTCGAGCACCTGCCCGAGCACCCGGTCGATCTCCTCGGCGCTCACCGAACTCAAAGACATCCGGCCGACCAGGTAGATGTCGCCGACATTATCCAGCGTGTAGGCAACCCCGTAGAGCCGCCGGTTGCGCTTGAGCAGATACCGGTACACCCCCGCGTGATTCTCGTCGGGATTGCGGCAGACGAACGCCTCGACCCGCACCGAGTGCTCCCCCACGCTGAGGATGGTGTTGGTCTTGAGCTTGCGCTCGCCGGGCAGTTCCACGACCAGGCCCGGCAGCCCGCCGTGCGAGCCCGGGGTCGGGCTGTAGGTCAGCTCCGCCGCCCGCAGGGTGGTCTCGATGAGCTCCTGGACGTCGTCACGGTTCACGCGCGCGCTCCCCGCCGCATCGGCCAGCGGCGGGCGCGTCGCGCCGACCCGAGCACGCGCATCCGCGCACCCCGCGCGGATGCGAAGTCTTCGATGGCCCGGGAGTAGCTGGCCAGCTGGGCGTCTACGGTGCGCTCCCAGGAGAATTGCGCCGCGTGCTCGACCGCCGCCCGCCGCATCGCCCAGCCGCGGGGGCCGCTGCCCAGCCGCAGCAGCTCGTCGAGCGCGGCGGCCCAGGCATCGATGCCGTGCCCGTCGACCAGCCGTCCGGTGACGCCGTCTCGGACCGCCACCGGCAAGCCACCCACTTTCGCGGCCACCACCGGTGTGCCGCACGCCTGCGCCTCCAGCGCCACCAGGCCGAAGGATTCGGAGTAACTGGGCACCGCTACCAGGTCAGCTGCCCGGAACAGGTTCGCCAGATCGTCACGGGACTGCGGCGGCAGGAATGTCACCCGGTCACTGATACCCAGGTCGGCGGCCAGCCCCACCAGGCTGCCCGGTTCCGCCAGCCCGATGCTCCCCGAGGGGCCGCCGGCCACCACCGCCCGCATCCCCGGCAACTTCGCGGCGGCCCGCAACAAGATGTCGGGCGCCTTGAGCGGCTGAATGCGTCCGACGAACGCCACGATCGGTTCGTCGGCCGGCAACCCCAGCGCCTGTCGGGCCGCCCGCCTGTCCCCGGGCCGGAACACGTCCAAATCCACCCCCGGGTGCGCCACGTCGATGCGGCGCGGGTCGGCGTCGTGTAATGCCACGAGTTGGCGTGCTTCGTCTTCGGTGTTGACGATCAGCCGGTCCGCGGCGTCGACGACCTGCTGTTCACCGACCGCGCGCAGCGGTGGTTCGGGGGCGTCTCCGGCAGCCAGGGCGGCGTTCTTGACTCCGGCCAGGGTGTGTGCGGTGTGCACCAGCGGGACCGCCCAGCGGTCGGCGGCCAGCCAGCCCACCTGGCCGGAGAGCCAGTAGTGCGAATGCACGACGTCGTAATAGCCGGCCTCGTGGGCGGCCTCGGCGCGCAGCACCCCGGCGGCGAATGCACACAGCTGGGTAGGCAGGTCGTTCTTGTCCAGGCCCTCGAACGGCCCGGCCACCACGTTGCGTACCAGCACCCCGGGCGCGACATGCTGTACCGGCGGGTCCGCCGACGACGTGGCCCGGGTGAACACTTCGACGGCCACTCCCCGCCGCGCCAGATGCAGGGCGCTTTGCAGGACGTAGACGTTCATGCCGCCCGCATCGCCGGTGCCGGGCTGGGCCAGCGGCGAGGTGTGTACCGACAGCAGCGCTACCCGGTGCACATCGGATCTGACGCCGCCAACCCCGTACCCCACCCAGTCATCTTGACAGGTTCGGTCAGGCGGACACTTCGGGGACCACGCGGGCGACCGGTCCGCGGGAGCGGCGCATCGCGCCGACCGGATCGGCGTAGAGCCCGCCCAGGGCCACCGTGCCCGCGCCGGCCTCCTGCACGCGGTTGCCGAACGCGGTCACCCGGATGCTGCGCGGCGGCAGCACCGATCGCTGCCGAAACGCCCGTTCCACCTCGGCCACACCCTCCGGGTACTCGGTGAATCCCTGCCCACCGACCACCAGGTCGTCGGGGTTGAGTACGTCGCGCAACATCGCCACCGCTTCGCCCAGGACGCGGGCCCGCTCGGACAGCAGCGCCGCTGCCCGCTCGTCGCCGCCGCGCGCCTCGCGCACCAGCGTCGTCACCGCCGCCGAAACGGCGCCGCTGCCTTCCGGCAGCAGCCGCAGCCGGCGAGCTGCAGCCAGCACCGCCTCGTCGCTGACGGTGGTCTCCAGATGTCCTGTTCCCCCGAGCAGCTCCGAGAAGGCCGGCAGACCGGCGATGGTGCCGGGGCCGCTGGCCGGGCTGTGTACCCGGCCGCCGATCACCAAGGCGTAGCCGACCGTTTCCCGGGCGTAGACGTAGAGGCTGGTGGTGCTGTTCGCCGTGGGCCGCCGCACGCCGAAGAGCAGCTCCGCTCCGGCCATCGCGTCGACATGGGAGGCCACCGACACCGGCAGCCCCAGTTCCTCGGCCAGCACCGGTCCCACCGGCGCGGCGGTCCAGCCCAGCCGCGGGTGATCGACGTGGCCGGTGGCGCCGTCGACCGCGCCACCGATCGCCACCCCCACCCACAGCGGGCGACGCTTCTGCCAGCGGGTCAGATACCGGCTGGCGCTGGCGGCCAGCGAGGCCAGTGCGCGCGCCGACCCGTTGTTGGGCGTCGGGGTCTCGACGACGTCGAGAGTCCGGCCGAGCAGGTCAGTGGCCACGATGCTGGTGGTCTTGGCCCCGATATGCAGGCCCAGCGTGAGGAACGGCTCGTGGTTGACCACCACCGGCCGGCGCGGCCTTCCGATGGCACCGGAGGTGGCCAGGTCGGCGCGCTCCAGCAGCAGTCCGGCTTCCAGCAGGGCGCTGACCTGGCGGTTGACCGTGGCGACGCTCAGCGAGGTGGCGCCGGCAATGGCCTCTCGGGCGACCGGGCCATGCTGGCGCACCGCGGCGAAGACCTCGGCACCCGCGCTGTCGGCCAGCTGCAGGGCGGGAGCCAGCACCCGCGGATGAGAGCGGGTCCGCACGGGCCGGTGGCTGGGAAGGTGAGCGGTGAGAACGGTGGTGCGCACGGGTGTGTCCTTGTCTGAAAGAAAGTCCGAATTAGGGCCGTTTACGCCTTCGACCCGGCGGACTCTCCCAAGGAGCGCTACTCGCAGCAGGTCAGGCGCAGCAACAAGCGCGACAACACGCGCCGTGGGCGACCAGACAGACCGCTGTCAGAAAGCGGGCACTGCGAGACATAGCTGAGAATCTATCACGATCACTAAGGTTGGTGCGATGAAGACACTCGCAGGCGACCGTCGCATTGCCGTGGTGACCGGAGCCAGCTCGGGCATCGGCGAGGCAACCGCCAAAGTTCTTGCCGGACAGGGCTTTCACGTGGTCGTCGCCGCGCGGCGCGAGGAGCGGATCGCCGCACTGGCCCAGGAGATCGGCGGCACCGCGGTAGTGACGGACGTCACTGACCCGGGAGCGGTGGCCGCCCTGGCCCAGACCTGCGAGCATCTCTGCGACGCACTCTCGGGGTCGATCAACGTACTGGTCAACAACGCCGGCGGCGCCAAAGGCCTGGCTCCGGTGGAGCAGGCCGACCTCGAGCATTGGCGCTGGATGTGGGAGACCAATGTGCTGGGCACCCTGCATGTGACGCGTGCGCTGCTGCCCCACCTCGTCGCCTCCGGCGACGGCCTGGTGGTCACCGTGACATCGATCGCCGCCTTCGAGATCTATGACGGCGGCGCCGGCTATACCTCGGCCAAACACGCCCAGAGCGCGCTGCACCGCACACTGCGCGGCGAGCTGCTGGGAAAACCGGTGCGGCTCACCGAAATCGCGCCCGGCATGGTGGACACCGAGTTCTCCCTGGTGCGCTTTGACGGCGATCGCGAGCGCGCCGACGCCGTCTATTCCGGTCTGACCCCGCTGAGCGCCACCGACATCGCCGAGGTGATCGGGTTCGTGGCCTCCCGGCCGCCGCACGTCGACCTCGACCAGATCGTCATCCGCCCGCGCGACCAGGCGTCGGCGACCCGGGCTAGCCGCCAATTGTGATGGCGGCGGCCCAGCTTCACCTCTCCTGCGTCGAGGCTCGCTAGCCGCCGGGACTGATGCGGCGGCCCAGCTTCACCTCTCCTGCGTCGAGGCTCGCTAGCCGCCGGGCACCGGAGTAGCGGCCCGCGTGGTCGTCGGCGTGCCCGACAGCGTCGGCGCGTCGGTCGGGGTGGCCGGCGCCGTGCTGGGCAGCGTGGGCCGGCCCGGCTCGGCGGCCGACAACGCCGACATCGAAACCCAGGTGTCCCAGTCCACGGCCCAGTCCCAGATATCCCCGTCGGCGTAAGAGAGCTGGATCGAGCTGCCGGTCACCTCGACCGGGTCGCCGTAGACGGCGCTGTAGAAGTACTGCTCGGCATCCTCGGTCGACAGGTTGATACAGCCGTTGGTCACGTTGGTGTTGCCCTGGGCGCCCGCACTGGCCGGGTTGGCGTGGATGAACTCCCCGTTGTTGGAGATCCGAACCGCCCAGCGCTCATGGATGTTGTTGTAACCGGCGGCCGGATTGGACATGTAGAAGTCTGCGTACTTCTCGGTGACCACATGGATGCCGTTACGGGTGATGTTGCGGGGCTTGTCGGCCTGGCCGTAACTGCAGGGGAAATCCATGATCACGCCCTCGTCGCGGATCACCTGGATGCGGTGCGAGGAGACCTCGGCCCGCACCACCTGCCGCCGCCCGATCGAGAAGTCCAAGGACATGTCCTGCGCGCCGTAAGCGCCCTCGCCGAACGCGAGGCCGTACAGCCTGGCGCTGACATGGACGGTGGTACCGGCCGGCAGGTAGTCGCGGCTGCGCCAGTGCACCCGGGCCCCCTGCACCTCGTCGGGCAGCCAGGCCCAACCGCCCTCCACCGGGGGCTCGGTGACCACGGTCAGTGCCCGCTCGACGGCTGCCTTGTCGGCAATCGGAGCGTCGAACTGCAAGATCACCGGCGCGGCCACTCCGACCGTCTGCCCATCGGCCAACTGAAAGCCCCCGTCGATGACGGTGGTGGGCGCAACGGTGGTGATACTGCCGCTGACCGGCACCGCCTTGCCGTCGTGGCCCACCACCGACCCGCTCCAGGTGTAGACGGAGTCATAGCCGAGCGGCTCGGTGATGCTGTAGCGGGTGCGCTCCCGGTTGAACGTTCCGGCCAGCACCTTCCCGGCCGGACTGGTCAGGCTCACCCGCTGAAACCAGCCGTCGCGGACCGAGACGCCGACCTCGGCGGTGGGCAGCACGTCGGCCGCCGCGCCGTCGTCCAGCGAGGGTTCGAAGGTCAAGGTGGGCTCCGCCGGCGGCGCGTTCTCGGCGTTCTCGCCGGACCGGCGTGCGCATCCGGAGAGCGCGGCCGGCGCCAGCACCCCGGCAGCCAGCGCCGCCAATGCGTGTCGCCGGTTCAGGTCCACGGCATCCCAAGATACCGGCCCAGGGGCCTGACCACCTGCGATGCTGATTACACCCGCGACTTACAGCGCGCACCCCACGAGCACCGGCTCGGGGTGCAGCGTGATGCCGAACGCCGCACAGACCCCGTCTCGCACGGTGCGGGCCAGGCTCAGGATGTCGGCGGAGGTGGCGCCGCCCCGGTTGGTCAGCGCCAGCGCATGCTTGCCCGACAGCCGCGCCGGCGCACCCGGGCCCGGGTAGCCCTTGCCGAAACCGGACCGCTCCACCAGCCAGCCGGCCGCCAGTTTCACACCACCCTGAGCGTCCCAATGCGGCACCGGGCCACCGTGGCGTTCGGCCAGGCTGCGGTAGAAATCCCCGGACACCACCGGGTTGGTGAAAAACGAACCGACACTCCAGGTGTCGTGATCATCGGCGTCGAGCACCATGCCTTTCGCCGCGCGCAGCGCCAATACCGCGGCGCGCACCGCCGCCGGGTCTCGGCTCTCGCCGTCGGCGGCATGCAGTGCGGCGGTCAGCTCGCCGTAGCGCAGCGGCGCGCTGCGCCCGGCCGGATCCAGTTCGAACTCCACCTCCAGCACCACCGCCGCCTGATCTTCGGGGGAGCCCTTGAGCACGCTGGTGCGGTACCCGAGCTCCAACTCGCCGGCCGGCGTCCAGCGCACCTGGCCGGTGCGCCGATCCAGCAGCAGAACCCGGGTCAGGCGGTCGGCTACCTCCACCCCGTAAGCGCCCACGTTCTGCACCGGGGTGGCGCCGGCCGAGCCCGGGATACCCGACAGGCATTCCAGCCCGCCCAGCTGAGCTGACACCGAGCGTGCCACGACGTCGTCCCAGACCGCGCCGGCTTGGGCTCGCAGCAGATTGCCCTCGACGGTGATGCCGGCGTTGGCCAGCAGGACAACGGTCAGGTCCGCCAGATCGTCGGCGATCAGCACGTTGGAGCCTCCCGCCAGCAGCAGCGGGCGGTCACCGGCGGCGTCGAGCTCGGTCAGCGTTGCGACGATCTGCTCGGTCTCGGTGCAGGTGATGACCCGGCGGGCGACCGGTCCCACCCGCAGGGTGGTCAACGGTGCCAGCGGCACCTGCTCGGCGACACGCGCGCCCGCGAACTCGGAACCGCCCACGGCCGGTAACGGTAGCGTGACCAGCTATGCCGCGTACATTCACGCTCTCCGAGCACTACCCGGCAAGCGTCGAGCAGGTGTATGCCGCATTCGCCGACGAGCGCTACTGGCGGGCCCGGCTGGCCGACTCGGGAGCCGATGCGGTGAAGCTGGAATCGATGGTCGTCGGCTCCGACGGCGGCGTGGAGATCGCCACCACGCAAAGCATCCACCGGCACAAGTTGCCCGCGCTGGCGGCGCAGTTCCACCACGGCCACCTCGACGTGGCGCGGCGCGAGACATGGCAGCCGGTGCGCGACGGCCGCACCCGCGCCCAGGTGACCGGCAAGATCGTCGGCGCCCCGGCGAAGCTGTCCGGCGACGCAGGCCTGGTGCCGGCCGCCGGCGGCAGCGAGTTGCGGCTGACTGCGACGGTGCAGGTCGACATCCCGCTGGTCGGCGGAAAGATCGAACGTTTCATCGGCGGGCAGCTGGCCGAGTTGATGACCGCCGAGCAGCGGTTCACCGTGGCGTGGCTGCAGCAGGGCGGTGCCGCGCCGACGCCCTAGGGTGGAGCCATGCGGATTGCCTGTGCGCAGATACTCAGCGGCACCGATCCGGCCGCCAATCTGGCGCTGGTGAGCGACTACGCCGAGCGGGCGGCGGCGCAGGGGGCCTCGTTGGTGGCATTCCCCGAGGCGACCATGTGCCGGTTCGGGGTTCCGCTGGGCCCGGTCGCCGAACCGCTCGACGGCCCCTGGGCGACGGCGGTTCGCGGGGTCGCCGCGCGGACCGGGATCACCATCATCGCCGGGATGTTCACTCCCGCCGATGACGGCCGCGTGGCCAACACGCTGCTGGCCGTCGGCCCCGGAACCGACGCCCACTATCACAAGATCCACCTGTACGACGCCTTCGGTTTCACCGAATCGCGCACGGTTGCGCCGGGGTCCGAGCCGGTGGTGATCGAGGTCGACGGGGTGGACGTCGGGCTGTCGACCTGCTACGACATCCGGTTTCCGGCGCTCTACACCGATCTCGCCGACCGCGGCGCCCAGCTGATCGCGGTCTGCGCCTCCTGGGGCTCCGGGCCGGGCAAACTGTCCCAGTGGGAGCTGCTGGCCCGCGCCCGCGCGCTGGATTCGACCAGCTACGTGCTCGCGGTGGGGCAGGCCGACCCCGGCGTTCCGGCCGATCCCTCGGGGGCACCGACGGGTGTGGGACACAGCGTGGTCACCTCGCCGTGGGGCGAAGTGGTGGCCGCCGCCGGTGCATCGCCGCAGCTATTGGTCTGCGACATCGACCTCGAGGCGGTCTCCGCCGCCCGTCGCGCGCTGGCCGTGTTGGGCAATCGCGCCGACTTCGTTCACGTCGGTAAGGCAGAATCGCGCGGGTGAGCAACCCGTCCGGACCTCCCCACGGCGAATCACCCTGGGCACGCCCCACCGGCCAGCCCGAACCGCACGGCAGCGCTCCCCAGCGCCCGCCGGAGCCCTCCGCGTCGCCCACCCGGCAGATGCCGGCGGGGGGTCGCGAGGAGCCCACCACCCAGATTCCCGCGGCGCCGCCACCGGCGCCCCCGCAGGGCGCAGTACCCCCGCAGACGCCGCGGCCCCCGCAGGAGCCCGCTGCACCGTCCGCACAGCCGACGGCCGCCGGTGCGGCGCCCACCACCGCGATCGAGACTGCGCCGCGGTCGGCGTCGATCCTGCGCGACCCGCTGGCGCTGGTTCTGATCCTGGTCACGGTGATCGCCCTGGCGCTGGCCGGGTTGATCGGCGCCGAGCTGATCGCCCGCCGCATCGGCGACAGCAAGGTGGCCAAGGCGACCGAATGCGTGGTGAACGACAAGGCCAGCGCCTCGTTCGGGGTGACGCCGCCGTTCCTGTGGCAGCACATCACCGGCAACTACACCAACATCTCCATCCGCACCGCCGGCAACCAGGTCAAAGACGCCAAACAGATGACGGCCGAGGTGAACATCTCCGACGTCGACCTGCACGGCACTGCTGACTCCAAGGGCACCATCGGTTCGCTGCAGGCCACGCTGACCTGGCCGGCTGCCGGCATTAAAGAAACCGTGCAGAACATGGTGCCGGTCCTGGGCAACCTGGTGTCGGACCTCAAGACCAACCCGCAGGACGGCACGGTCGAGCTCAAGGGCGCTTTCGGGCTGGCCAGCGTCGTGGTCAAACCCGAGGTCGTCGACGGGGGCCTGTCCCTGCGGGTGCAGAAGCTGACCGGCCTGGGCGCGCTGACCCTGCCCCGCGAGTCGCTACAGCCCGAATTGGACCGGTTCGCCAAGGAGCTGACGAAGCGTTATCCGCTCGGGCTGCGCGCAGACGGCATTGACGTCACCGACACCGGGGTGGTGGCGCGGTTCTCCACCCGCAACGCCCCCATCCCGAAGTCGGATGACCCCTGCTTCGCCAATCTGTAACCTGCAAAGATGAGCGCTCCCGGGACATCCCATCGGTTTTCCGGCCTGCCGGCGGTCATGCTGGCGCTGACCGTGATCCTCGCGGTGGCCCTGGTGGCGATGATCGGCGGGGAGCTCTACGCCCGGCACCGCGCCAAGACTCTGGTCGCCGAGGCCGTCTCGTGCGAGACCCAGGACAGTGCCCAGGTGTCCTTCGGGACCACTCCCCCGGTGCTGACGCAGTACTTCACCGACGCCTACAGCCACATCTCGGTGAAGACCGCGGGCAACCAGATCCGCCAGGCGAAGGGCATGCGACTGGCCCTGGACATCCGCGACGTGCGATTGAACAAGGACGCCAAGAACGCCGGGACGCCGGACTCCAAGGGCACGATCGGCTCGGTCGACGGCACCATCACCTGGCCGGCTGAGGGCATCAAAGACTCGATCCAAGATGTCGTCCCGGTGATCGGCAGCATCGTCACCGGCAGCGTCACCGCCGATCCCGACGCCGGCACCGTGCAGCTCAAGGGCCTGCTCAACAAGGCGACGGTCAAACCGCAGCTGGTGAACAACGGACTGTCGCTGCAGGTGACCGAGTTGGAGCTGCTGGGCCGTGATCTGGACCGCGACAGTGTGCAGCGCAACCTCGACGAGCTCACCGCGAAGGTGACCGACGACCTCCCGCTGGGTATTCACCTCGACACCGTCGGCGTCACCGACTCCGGGGTCGAGGTGACGTTCTCGACGCGCAACGCCACCATTCCGGCGTCCTCGTCGAGAGAATGTTTCGCGTCGCTGTAAAGCGGACACCGTCCGCGGCCAGGGCATCAGCCCATCAGGCTGCGCCTCCGCTGATGACGGGCAGACCGGCGGCTTTCCAGGCCTGGAATCCGCCTTCGACGTCGGTGGCACCGGTGAGCCCGATGCGCTGCAACGAAGCGGCCGACAGGCTGGAAGCCAGGCCCAGGTTGCACAGGACGATGATCTGTTGGCCCGGCTCTGGAACCGGCGGGAGTTCTGCCAGTTCCTCGGCGGTGAACAGCGGCCGATGAGTGGGGTCCAGGAAGGCTTCGACAGCGTTGCGCGGCACGTGGATCGCGCCGGGAATCGTGCCGTCGGCCGCCTGTTCCTCGCTGGTGCGCGTGTCGATGAACAACGCTCCCTCGTCGAGTGCGGCGGCAGCCTCGTGCGGGGTGAGGCGCTCGAGTCCTTCCTGTGCCGCATAGACGATGTCAAGGGTGCGGCTGGTCGGGGTGTCGGTCATGGGTGTCTCCTTGGTTCGGCGGTGCGGGATGGCCTGGTTGGGAAATGTGGGCCGCTGGGCGGGCGGGGTAACAGCTGGGCCGGCTGACGCGGTGAAACGATCCGCCGCCAGATAGCGCGCCCGCAATCCCGCCGCACAGAGGGCGCCGGCGGTGGTGTCGACGAACCGATCCGGGCCGCACAGGTAGGCCTCCATCCGGCGCAATTCGACGGGGGTGGCGTGGGCAGCGAGCCATTCGAGCACACGGTCGGCACCCCGGCGAGGGTGCTCGGGCAACAGCGGATGATATGCGAAGTCGTTGTCGCCCTTGGCCAGAGCCGCGAACTCCTCGCCGAACACCAACTCCGCTGCGCTGCGAGCGACATGGACGAGCTGAGCCGGTGGATGCCCAGGGGATCGCAGGAGGTGGTGGATCATGGGGCGGATCGGCCCTATCCCGGCACCGCTGGCGATGAAGAGTTTGGGCCGGTGGGAGGTGCGCAGCTGAAACGAGCCGAACGGCCCGCGGATGCGTAGCGTGCCGCCGGGCCGGATCTCATCCAGCGCCGCGGTGAACGCGCCACCGGGCACGGACCGGATGACGAATTGCAGGAGCGGCGCCTCCGCGGGCGAGGCCAGGGAATACGCGCGCCATCCCGTACGGTCCGGCAGTTCTATGTGGACGAACTGCCCGGGGCGTGGCGTCCACGGTGGCGGCGGCGCACTGAGCGTGAGAACGCTCAGACCGGGGCTGACGACGGTGAGATCGTCAACGGTGACCTCCCTGTCATGCAGTGGAGCGCCGGCGAATTCCTCACCGGATATCCCGCTGTCGGTGACATCGACCACGGCACTGTCACCGACCAGTCGTGAGGAACACAGCAGCACCTGTCCGTGCGCTCGCGCTCGCTCATCGAGGGTGGTCAGAGTTGCGGAGTCTTGTTCAAGGTCCCCGGCAACGAGCTGGGCTGCGCACGTTCCGCAACCGCCGTGGTTGCAGCCGAACGGGACGTAATTGCCGTTGCGCAGAATGGCCTGCAGCAGCTTCTCGTCGGGTTGGACGGCCAGCTGCACCCCGAAGGGCTCTACGGTCAGGGTGCCCGGCTGTGACATGTCAACGCTCACGAGGCCAACGGGTCGTGAACCGTGACGCCGATCGCGCGAATATCGTCGATCGTCCATAGGCCCTCGGAGCGCAGATGCGGTTGCCCGACCAAGGTCCGCCCGTCGGATCGCAAGAAGCCCAGGTCGAGCACCACATCGGCGAGATCCCAGCCATCGTATCGGCTCCAGAATGTCCCGAATGATGTGTAGGACACCGGATTCCACGAGAAGTTGATCTCGCATCCCTCGCTGCAGAGGGCGTAGCGAGCACCCTGGTACTCGATGATGCGAGTTTCCGGCGCCTCGAAGCGAGGGACGATGCAGGGCAGCTGGCACACCTGGCAGAACGGGGGCACACCGGGCAGTTCCTGGAGCAGCAGGCGGCCGTTGGCCGGGTCGGACAGTGCTGCGTCTGTCTCTTATACACATCTCCGAGCCCACGAGACTC